>NZ_KB291486.1:0-19964 GCF_000318315.2 Capnocytophaga sp. oral taxon 324 str. F0483
CTTGAAAAGCACATATTTTCCACCCCTCATCGTGGTTAATCACTTCTTTAATATTCCCTTGGTCATCAAAGATAAATTCTCTGCCTACTGGAATATAAGGAATACTTGAACGTACACTTTTAATATTTCCTTCTAAATCATACTCTATAAGTGTATTCATTTCAATTCCTAACGTATCTTTTTCAATGTACTTTGTAAATCTTTTTACTTTGGAAGCAATAAGAGGCTTTTCATACCAAACAGCATCATTATTTATTTTCTTTTCAGTATACCATTTAAAATCAGAACTTAAAGTATCTACTTTTTTTTCTTCTTCTCTTATATTATAATTATAGTTACAATCTATATTCTTATAAGAAGAACAAGCATTTAAAACAAATAGTAAAAATAATAGAGGTACAATAATCCATTTAGAATTTCGCATCTTTTCCCATTGCCATTTGAAAGTGTATTTTTTCTTATTGTCATAGTCCATATAGTTTTTGGTTGCCCCTTTTGTAAAATGATAAACTTCCTTAGAGTCGAAAGTATGTTCTAAATCTAATGCATGCATTACCTCGTGAGGGATTTCTACATTAGGAAACACGTTTTTATTTGCTAAAAACATCATTATAACACTTTTGCCGTAAGTGAATCCGTTGTAGCTATCAGGGACTTCTTTAGCAGATTTATCTCCGGTACATTGAAAATTTGTTAAAAACAATACGATTTCATTAATTGTCTCTATTTTATTTTCTATTTTGCTAAGAATAAATAGTTGGTTTAGATTCTTTATAAGTTCCTCACGTTTGTCGTCAGTAGGATTTTCTATTTCTATTCCATTTTTGATATTAAAACAAGCACGTATACCTTTTATATAATTAAGAGCTTTATCAGGATGGATATAATCATTTTCAGAAAGACTTAACTTATAAGGTTCTTTTACGTCTGTTTTAATAAGTGAGGGAGCAAAAGCTTTTTTAAAATATTTTTCCAACTTTTCTTTACCTGCAATATCCTTTAATTCTTTCTTTTGTCCCTCATTTTTACTTTCCAATACAAAAACAGGTCTTACAATAATATGTTTAACACTGTTTCCCACAAACATTAGTCCGCCCGCTACTTTGCCATCAGCTAATACTTCTACCTTATACTCTTTTTCAGTAATAGTATCATTACACGTTATTTTTACTTGTTCAGTTTTGGGCGTAATTGTAGCAGGTTCAAAGGTAAAATAGCTCTTAGGTTCTTTAAATGTAATTTCTTTATATTTCCCTTTTATCTTTTGTTTAAGAAAAATAGTTTCTCCTTTGCCTAAACTTATCCACGGCATTAGGTATTCCTCTCTAAAAGGTTCTAACTTCTTATAGGCACTTTTTAGTTTTTCTTTATCCTTACACCCTTTCTTAGAAACTTCATAAGAGTCAAAACCAAAATTGTTGTTTTCGTTCTTACCTAAAACAAACCTAACCGTGCAATCAGCAGAAGGTTCTGTTGGCTCTTGTTGCTCCTCTACTTTCCAATCCACCTTCACCTGGTTGTTCTCTACTATTCCCTTTAGCTCTGCTACAACAGTGCTACCTCCGTCTGGCTCTTTTGTGTGTACCTTTATCACTACTTCTTCCCCATCGGATATATTGCGCGTATCGGCTACCAAAGTTACTACCTTTTCTACTTTCGTCTCCTGAACTATCAAATCTTCCTTCTTCCACTGCAAATTGTAAACTGCGGGTTCACCTTCAGCTCCTGCTTCTAAAACTGAAGTGTTTTTGCTAATAATCACTGCTCCTGGTACGCCTGCAGGTATCGTACCTCCGTGTGCTGTAGGAGAGCCTTGTAGGGCTATAGGTACACCGTTGATGGTAGCGGTGGGACAGCCTTGTAAAATTACATCTTGTCCTCCTGCAGCACATATACATTTATCCCCTTGCAAAGCAATAGGGATTCCGTTGAGTGTTGCAGTAGAGCACCCTGGACCAATGATAGGTCCACCTACGTGGGGTGTGTTGCCCGTGGTCATTGGGCAAGTGTGCATTGTATTTATCGTTACTACTTGTTTTTTGTCCATAAGTTATGATATTTATGATAACTCAAATTTAGTAGAACTACTTTCTAAAGAAGCGGTTTTTCCAGATACTTTAGTTTCGCTACCTTCTATTTTAGTGGTACCACTACCTTTTAACAAAGCATCTCCCTTAGATTTGATTTGTAAATCTCTTTCAATGGAGACATTCATTCCGCCTTGGCTCTTTACTATGACATCATCATCTGTCTTTACTGTAAAGCCTTTTTTGGTTTGTATAACTCCCTCGTCATTGGCACTAAATAAAAGCTCTTTTTCCGCCGTAGCTGTAATATTCTCTTTCGCTTTTGCCTCTATGCGAGCTTCGGCTTCTAAAGTGATATTCTTTGCTTTCATCACAATATTCTCTGGTGCTGTAATTTCTATGCTCTTTGCTTTAGTATCTAACAGAATGATATTCCCATTCTTGTCCTTAATAGTAATTCTCTCTTTGCCGTCATTATCATCAAACACAATGGTACTTCCGCTTTTTGTAGTAATACTTCTCACATTATTACTTACTTCTTTAGCGTTCTTTCCGTGGTACATACTGCCACTTACATAGGGGCGGTGTGGGTTACCTTGCTCAAAACTCACCATTACTTGGTCGCCTACCTCAGGAATAAACTGAAACCCGCGGTTGCCACTTTTGTCAGTCAGTACCCCTGCGTCTGGTGTTTGTACGCGCAACCAAGGTGTTTGCTCACCTAAAGTTTTTTGCCAAAAGAAACGCACCTGTATACGTCCTTGCTTTTTAGGGTCGTCATTCGCTACTACTTCCGCTATTTCAGGATAAGCAACCGTTATAGGTTCATAAAGTGTATACTCCATACCTAAGGGCACAGCTACAAAGTGGTTGTAATAGTCGTCGCGGTCTACACAGTGTTCAACCGAAATCACGCGGTATTCACCCATATTCTCTTTCTCAAAACCTGAAGGAAATTTTACATAAATTAGTCCACCCAAACGTACGAGGCTGTTATGGGTTTTCCCTTCAATAGAGTGCATTTTTCCTAATGATTGTTGGTATTTGCTCTGTTGCAATCTTATAGTATCGCCAGACAGGTGAGCAGGCACCTCAATAGGAAGCATTCCTCTTTGTTGATATAAATTTTCAGGGTCTTGAAAAACGTTTTTTGTATAGGTATTGCGTGGTCTTATTTCCTCTTCAGTATCCGAATAACTATATTCGTCGTCCTCCGCATTGTAGTTGTAAAGCGTATATTTAAAAGGAAGAGTTCTGGAAGAAACTTTAAATTCGGTAATATCTTCGTCTATGGTCAGGTTTTCAGAATGTTCATCTGCTACACCACCAAACACGAGTTTGCTACCGTCAAAATACAACAGTTCGTTATAGATAGCCGAAAGCCGGTTCAAAAACCCCCATCTGCTTTCTTTATATTGTGTTGCGTAAGGAATAATCTCTTTAAACTTAGGATTACACGTCAAGTCAAAATACTTGTTTTTAAACACTTTCTCAACAATATTTTTGAGATCTTGGTCTACAAACGAGTTCATCGAAGGCGCATCATCTAACACCACAGGACTCCCTTTACCTATAATACGTATCTTATTTTCGCTACCTCCCTGTATAGCAGTGTCCGAGTCAATCACGACTTCGGTAATAAAGCCTGAGAATTGATAAGTGTTTTGTCCTCTGGGGAACGAAAGGCGTATAATCACATTCTTGCCCACTTGTTTTAAGAGCTCTTGCGACTCACCTTGCCAAAGTGTTTTACGCGTAGCAATGGTCTCTATAAGCTCAAAATCACAGCAAGAGTTAAATGATTGTTTTAACAACAGACTGTTAAAGCGTGAAGTCTTGTCTTTTCCATCTATATGTATCGAATGAAATATGGGACGGAGTTTGGAGAATGTACTTTGCATAATACAATTGTTTAATATTAATATGGGCGCAAGGTAGTAAAAAGAAATGGAATGACAAAGAAATATTTTATTTTCTGGATTGTTTGTTTAAAAAAAATTAAGGTGCCGTTAGGCACCTTAATTCATATAAACCACGTATACTTACAGAAGCTATCCCTTAGGAGAGATTGGTGTATGCGATATTGGAAGAATTTTAATCTTCTGGGTTTTGAAATTTCACAAAATTAAGAGTTGGTAACATAGCTGGATTTACCCCTGATTGCAATGTCAAATTTGAAACGTATGCACGCAAATAAGGATATGCTATTGCAGGAGCATTTATTCTTGGAAAGTGAGATTGTTTAAATTCTTCGGTAAATTCTTCATCTGTTTTAAAATTAAACACAGCTTCAATATTCAAATCAAATTTCTTATCTTTAACAGTAAGAAAAAAAACAATTCTAAAAAAGTATTTGTTTTTACTATTAAACAATTTTTTAAACTTTAGAGCAAAAGAATTTTCTCCTCTCCTTTCTTTAATATTTAAAAGAGAATAATTCATTTCTACAATTTCCCAATTTGCTAATTGTATGTTCATAACTTTAAATTAAGCAGTTGCTAAATAGTCGGAATCATCTTCAAATTTATAATCTTTATGAGATGTACTTTTTTCTAAAACAACATATTTATAATGAGTTATACTTCTATTTTCAAAGCTAACTTCTTCTTGTAGCTCTTCTTCTACCTTTTTATCAACTTGTTTAAAGCCACAAGAAATAGCTAAATCATAGAGTCTGTCAGGATTAACTTCTCTGAAATATTTTTCAATTTTGTCTTTTACATCTGAATATTTCATAATGATTTTACTAATTTTTTAGATTTAATATTTTCATTTGGATTATAAACAGTACATATTGTACAGTTACTTGTTCTAAGGTTAATACCTTTTATTCTTTCTTCTTTGAACTTAATATAAAAGTTCCCTTTAACCACTTCAATATCAAAAGGAAATGTTTCATCCTTTCTTGCTATATTTATTAATTCACCATCGTAAAATTCCCACTCTTTATCTTTTGAATTTTTCTTGCTTCTTTTTATTGTATCAATAAAAAAATTTGCTAAATCAGATAATATTTTTACGCCATCCTCTGTTGTTAGATCTAAAAATTTATCTTCCTCTACTTCAATTACTGATTCTATAACTGCAAAGTTCCTGTATTTAGGTCTCTTTTTATCATTGTCCCAAGATTGTGCTATAGCCCATTTTTCAGCTAATTTTGCAGTATTTGTAGCTATACCTTCTACAAAAAAGTATACCCCATCTCCTAACCAATGATCATCTCCTTTAGATATTTCGTAGTTAGAGGTATATATTTTTCTATAACTATCAAAATCTGTTCCGTGATGTCCTTTTATGGTAATTTTATTCATAAATTACAATTGCCTTTGTATAAATACTACTATAACCAATTATAAATATCTGTAATCGATTATAGAATAATATGCAAAGATACATTATTTTTTAGAATCAGAAATATTTTCTTTATCGATTCTGTAAAAAGATGTTTTGCTTATTCTTGCTTGTTTACAGGCTTTGTCAATAGGTATATTTTTATTTTTGTATAGGTGTAGTGCAAATTGATATTTTTCTAAAATTTCTTGGCTTACTCCTGTGGGACGACCTAAGTGTTTATTTCGTTTACGAGCTCCTTCTAATCCTGCTTTGGTGCGTTCGGTAATGAGGTCTCTTTCGAATTCTGCAACAGCTCCAAAAATTTGAATTACAAAGCGACCATTGGCAGATGTAGTATCAAAAGTAGGTTCTGTAAGACTTTTGAAGAACACTTTCTTTTGATTGAAAGTCTCTATGAGCTCAATCATATTTTTTAGAGAACGAAAAATTCTGTCGATTTTGTATACCATTACGATATCGCCTTCACGTAGAAAGGAAAGCATTTCATTAAGCCCTTTTCTTTCTTCGCGTACCCCACTGCCAATATCGGTATATATTTTTTCACATCCGTTTTCTTTTAGGAGGATTACTTGAGTACTGATATTTTGGTCAGCAGTAGAGACGCGGGCATATCCAAAGGTCATAGTTCTAAAAAGTATTAATATATGTTACTATTAAAAAAGACGGTTTTTGGTACTGTTTTAGAGGGGTGCAAATAATGTACTGAAAATGTTTTAAAAAAGGATCGTTATTCTGAACCACTTCAAAGAAAAAGTTAGAGTTTCTTAATTTTGTATTTTTTGTATAGGTAATAAGATTTTTCTTCTATGAAATTAATGATATCGATAAAGAAAAAGCTGGTAGAGTATTGACTCATACGTTCCATATTTTCTCTTTTGGCTAATGAATAACAAACATCATCATACAATTGTAGGGTATCATCATCATATCCTCCAAAAATGATAAACGAAAGTTCTTTTGAGGGAATGGTTCTTTCGCCCCACCTACGACCTGCACGTTTTATAAAATCTTTGAAAGCAGTATCTTTTGCTGGGAAGAAGCTATTGGTCTGATTAAATTCATCAATCATTTCGAGAAGTATCATACGCAAGAAATCTTTTCTTTGCATATAATATACATTTCCTGTTTTGACGATGAACATATTTAGCAGATATTTAAACTTGTCACTTTTTTCTTTTGTGAGACTGATACGTATATTTTGTTTTTTATTTTTTGGAGAAAAATCTTCATTGAGTTTTGATGCAATAACATCAAAACTCTCTGGAATAAACTCTCCTACTCTTTCTATCTTTTTAGTTTTTGCCATTTTCTATTTTTGTTAAGATTTCGGTTACTAAATTTTTAAAATCTTCAGCAGCTCTACACTTGTCATTATACTCAAAAATGGTCATCCCTTCCAGAGCCGCTTCCACCACTTTTACATCTTTGCGAATATAGGTGGTGAATACATAATTGGGGTTTTCTTCTTTCAGTTTGGTGAAGCAATCGCTAAAAACATTGGTATTATCGATAGCATTAGAGAAATATATACCGAGTAGTTTGAGGCGATTGTTATACTTTTTCAGGGCTAACATTTTTTTTGAAAAAGGAAATACATTTTTGATCGAGTACAAATCGGCTTGTATGGGAATGATTACATAATCTACGGCACAGATAGCTAATTCAGCGGAAGTAACAAAGTGAGGATTGATACCCGTAGGAGGACAATCAATTAATATAAAATCATATAGCTCATCAAAGTGGGAGTTTCCTAATGCATTTTGTAGTTCTTGTCGGTTATATTTATCGGCATACAAATCAGGAGACCCCGCTAATAGATGGAAGTTTTCGCCTATACTGGAAAGGCGTACATTTTTCCCTTTGTTATCCAAGAAGTCTTTGATGGTGTAGGTTGTATTTTTAATTCCTATACCTCCCGTTAAGTCACATTGATTGTCGGCATCTATGAGGAGTACTTTGTATCCTCGATTATGAAGTTCAGCACCTATATGAATAGTATTGGTGGTTTTTCCTACACCTCCTTTGTGATTGATATTTACGATTCTCATATTATTATGATATATTACGAGGCAAAGGTATATATAATTATTCATATAAACAAGCTATATTGTATATTTGATTGTTATTTACTGAACATAAGTTAAATAAAATACATAAAGTTTCATATATATTTCTTTGAAAAGAAAAAATATTATAAATTTTTCAGAAGAAAAAAATACACTTATTAGTTGTGGAATTATCACAAAAAACAAAGTTTTTTTATTTTTTGCTTGTATCTCACAAAAATAGTGTACATTTGTAACTTTTGTATGTACATATAATTCTCAAAAAGAATGACTATAAACGAGCCCAGAAACAATTACAAAATTCCTTTAGATTTTTCCTCCTTTTTTGATGAAAGAAAAGGAGACTTAGGTAAATGTACAGAAGTAGAATCTATAGATGCTCATATAGAGCTCCTTATTACTACCTATCAAGGAGAATGTAGTTTTGACAAACAATACGGCTCTACTATTGGTGAATTAGATTTTGAACAAGTAAAAACCGTCGAAGGTTGGAAAGAAGAAGTTTCTGAAAGTTTGAAAAAATCTATCTCTTTATACGAACCGAGAATTACAATTTTAAATTTTCAAATGAAAATAGACGAACTTTTGGAAGAAGACTCTCTATATGGGAATGTAAATATAAGAAAACAAGTGAAAATCCTCATCAAAACAAAACTGAAGAGCAATGGAAAATACTGTACTTTTCAGTATCAGTTATATTTGAGTCCTTTATCAAAAAAATAGCAATTATGATCCAAGGCAAAAAAGAAGAAATACAAGAAAGAATGATACGAAGTGTCTTACACTTCTGGAACATAAAAAATGTAGAAAATTTAGATCCTTTAGTACGTCTTCTTATAGAGGTACTATCTGAGCAATTGTATGTGCTTTCTGGAGAAATGTATGATATGGAGAATAGAGTCATACAGCGACTTAGTGAAGTACTTTTGCCTGAATCGGTATCTAAAGCCAAACCCTCTCACGCCATTGCCTATATTGTTCCCCAAAGGAATAAGGTTAAAACTGAATTAGAGATGAGATTTTTAGTAAAAAGTCCATTCGTAGGAAATGACTTCAGACAAGAATATTCTTTTTTTCCTATAGCCAATGTTCCTCTTTATCAGGCAAACATAAAGAAAATTATACATCCACAAGGTATAATACAAATAGACGAGCAGTTAAACAAAAAAGAACTATACACAGCTCCTTTATTCTCTGATAGAAAAATATGGATAGGAATCTCTTTAGATGAAGAGATAAAAGACTTAGAACATCTGTCTTTTTTCTTCAATTTTCCTAATGTCATTAAGAAAGAAGACTATCTCAATCTTCTTCAATATACTCAATGGGAATGTAATAACAAGTCTTTAAAAGTAAGAAACCATTTATATGTAGAGGAGCATATAAGTAAAAATAACTTAGTAGAGCATTTTTTTGATAATCAAGACTTTAATTACCGAGTAAATAGAGAGATTTTGGAGCACTATATGCCTCATTATCTTACTATAGATCAATCTTTTCTTGTAAAAAACGAACAAAATTTATTAGTGCCTACTCACAATATAGGTGAGCCTATACTAACTAATGAAAATGCTGTAGCTGTATGTGATGAAAAATTACTGTGGATAGGTGTTAGCTTTCCAGAGCAGTTCTCCTACCAAATTTTATCGGAAATAGAAATTGCTATCAATGCAGTGCCTGTTGCTAATAAAGAACTTAAGGAAATTACTCATAATAATGAAAGAGAACTGGGAATTATTCCTCTAAATTTAGAGAAAAGAGAATCTTTTTTAGGAGTCATATCAGTAACTGATGATAAAAATGAGTTATATACACGAAATCACGGTTTTAAAACAAAGACTATACAAAGAACCTACGCCTTGCGTCAAGGAGGAAGTGAAAGTTTCGACAATAGAAGTACCAAAGATTTCTTAGCTAAATTAGAAAATATATTAGAAGATGAAGGGAATAGAGTTTTCTTACAAAAAGAATACAAAGATATTAAAGAAATGGCAACAGAAACCATAAAGAGAATAGAACTTATGAGAAGCACGTTACAAAATGAAGGAGATTATGAAACGCTTCATTACATATTCCTGGATAATTCTCCCGAAAATCTATTTTTTATCAAGTATTGGACAACTTTAGGAGAACTCGCAAACGGAATACGTATTCACACTCCTCTATCTCCTACTTCGGTAGGTGCTCATTCTTATGTAAAACAAGCCTTTTTACTTACTTCTTCTTCTGGAGGTTTAGGCATGCCTACCGAAAGAGAAAGAATTGCTCAGTTCAAGTATCTACTCAATGGAAGAGGGCGTATTGTAACTAATTACGACATCAAAACTTTCCTATTAGCCGAATATCCTAATACCATCAGTGATGTCTATATAGAACACGGTATAAGCAAAGGAGAAACTTCCTTACAAGGACTCGTTCGCACCATTGATGTACATCTAAAAACTTTTTCAATAATAGACGAGAAAGAGGTACTTATAGAAAATATTTACAAAAAATTAGTACATATATCACCTATGACTTTTCAGTATCGTATCTTTATAGATGAAAATTAAAACCTTTTAGTAAAAATGAATTATTCTTTTATACAAACCCTACTCACAGCACAATTCATACTCCCTATTATTGCTATTCTAATGGGTGTTATAGCTATTTTTGTGGCAAAAAAACAACAACTGCTCAGTGATAAAAAAGCAGTTCTTTATATTGTATTATCAAGCCTGATATTTTCTGTTTTTGGTTGGTTAGGCTTCTTGCAAGTTGATTTTATGCCTATAGGATATGTGTTATTGCAATTGTTCTATCTCGTAATAGGTTATTTCAACTACATATACTTAAAAGAATTTTGTAAGACCTTAAACGATAGCCCTTTTTGGAAGTATTTCTTAGTGCTCCTAATACAATTATTTATGAGCATAGCTCTTTTCTCATTATTTTTTAATATAAGCAATGATTTTAAATATGGGTTATGGGCAAGTACTTGTTTGTTGTCTATTGTGGTAAGCCCCCTCTTTGTACAAACATTCCAATCGTATTTAAAAATACCTATCGAAATATACAAAATACGTACTTATGATGGCAACTCATTCAATAATTCATCTTCGTCAATCGAAAACGAAAACCTTTTAGTATTCGAAATAGAGTTTTATAAAAACTTAACCGATGAAAAACCTATCCGACTAAAAGCTAAAGCTACAAAAGAAATGATTTTTGGTGATTGGTTTGAACTCATCGTTTCTGATTACAATGCGAGAAAAACCTCTTCCCTCATAGAATACTACGATAAAAAAGACGAATATGGTTGGGTTTTTTATACCAAACCTTCTCTACTTTCACCTAAAAAGTATATTGACCCAGATTTATCTTTTCAAGAAAATAAACTCCCTGAAAAGAATATGATTATTGGTACTCGCATTTTTAGAATAGTAGAAAATGAAGAATAATAAAAAACCCTCAGGTAATTCTGAGGGTTTTTTTTATATATACATTCTATTGTTCATCGTATGCCGTATCCCAAGAGGTTCCTTCATCTCCTTTGGTACCATCGAGTCTAATAATAAAACTCTTTGTATGGAAAAACGGAGTGATATGCATATCTAAATATACCCTATCTTTCTGATTAGGATCTTGCTCCAAACGAATTATTTTGTAATCTTGAATCAATCTTCCAGGTCCTTTTATACTATCAAAATAACGAACCAACTGTCCTCTTAGATCCTGTGCTATTTTCGAATTCCAATTCTCAAAAGCACGACGGTTGAGAAAATCGATATTTACTTTTGCTAAGTGGTCAAATACTCGTACAACTGAATAGGATTGCAGTCCCAAATCATCTCCGTTGAAAAGAGTTTTTCCTGAAAAAGCCATTACTTTTCCATACTCATTCACCATAGGAACCAATCCCATTGCTTCTAATTGTGATATTTCACTTTTCTTTAAAGGAAAAGAAACGGCATCTACTTCATTAATACCTCCATATTTCTTACCTGCTACTACTTGTGCAATAGGCTGTGCATAAACTCTACCTGCAAGTGCTGTAGAAGGAGGAACTCGTAAATCTTCCTCCTCTCCTATCTCCTGATAAGCGCCTCTGCCTATATTCCAGTTGCAAGACATTACTACATTACTTCTGTAGATATCTCCCCCTGTTAAATTTGATGATGAAAATAAGTCTACTACATCATCAGGTCTTTCTAAATCGGCAAAATCGGTAAACAGGAGTACTTTATTAGCATAAGCTATTTTAGCCCATTTTTCAAGAACTTTGTTAGATCCTAAATAACCAGGGAGAACTAATATAGAGTAATTTTCTCTCAAATCTAAACGATCGTAATTTTTATTGATTTCATCTGCTATATAATCAATAAAAACAGAATTGTCAAGATCTGTAATTTGTTCAGGAGAAGCATTTACAATAGTGATGTTAGTTATTTTATCACTTTCTGTATTTTTATAAAATGCTTGAACAGAACGGTATGATTTTTCTAATTCTCGAACAGTTTCAACCGCTGTAAGTTGATTCTTAGCTAATAAATCAGCAGTTTCATTGGCTTGCTGCTGACTTTTTTCTACCATATCAGCAATAGATGTATTATTAGAGATCAAATCTAACCATAAATCTATCTTCTTTGCTAAATCTTTTCTTTCTTGAGCACTTTGTTCTTCTACTAAGAACATTTTTTTACGCGCTTTTCTCTCAGGATTCAAATTTTGAATTCCTTCTATAGTCGATTCTAAAAAACTAAACCCTCCAAGACGAGAAAGTCCTGTTAAGGCTTCGTTTAAAGCTATTTGAGAAAAAGCCTCTGAACTCTTCTGGCGTTCTTGAAGTGCTGGCTCAGATTTTAATTGTTCATTAAGTTGTTGTTCTGACATATTCAATTACAATTTAAACATTTTCATTAAGCTCATTCTTAAGCTGGGTAAGAGCACTAATAAAGGCTTGTTTTGTTTCTGGATTCTCCAATGCTCGTTGAAGAATTTTATTAGAACGAAGCTGTTTCACCAATTTGGTATAGAAATCTCTTTGTATCTCTAAATTCTTCAAAAAGGGGCTTTGAGAAGTGAGATTCTTTACCTGGAAGTCTCCTGTATTTTTGAATACAAAATTCTCCTGAACAGGCTCTCCATCGTCTGTTTCAAAAGTTACATCTATATTAGGATTAAAAGCTTCAAAAACAGCTTCAATTGTTGTAAGTCCTTCTACTGTTTGTGGAACAACAGGTTCTTCAGCAGTAAGTTTTTCTACTAACAAGGTGCGATTGGAAGGAATATTGGCAATAGCTTCTGAGGCTTCGTTTTCTACCATATTTCCTCCCACGCCATAATCTACTATACTCATATGATGGGATTTTAGTTATTATAAAACAAAAGTGCCTAACGATAAGGTCAGGCACTTACTCTTTTTAGTAATTAGCCTAACTTTTAGGCCAATTTTCGTGGTGTTCTGCATTACCTATTTTCAAAACTTGAGCTGAAATTGTAAATGAAAGAGACATAGGTTTTTCCCCTTCTGCTTTTAGTCCTTCTTCAAATTCTACAATATATGCATTTTCAAAGGTAAGTTCTTTCATTTTAGCATCTTCATCAATTTTTTTGAAGACAATACTACCTGAAAAAGGTTTGTACAAATTTACCATTTGCTCAATAATTGTAGTATCCGAAGTGGACTCCACAGTTACAGTTATGCGACCTCCATAAATATTAGAAGAAGGTCTTCCTTTTGAATCTACGTCTCTTTTTAGAGAGTATTTGCAGTCAAGAACATCAAATTCTTTACCACCTAAGTTTAATGTAGAGCTAAATGCCATAATATAACATTTTTAGTGTGAAACAATAAATTTTTTTTCTATTTTTAGAAAACGGGTGCAAGTTAATACTTTTATACATAAAAACAAATTTTTAAGGAATATTTTTTATATCTCTATTTTATTTTATCTTGAAAAACACTTACAAAATAACATAATATACAATAAAAATCGTATAATACATTATATTATAATAAATAAATTTATAGCTATTTATAAAACTAAACTTAATAAATTTTATTGTAATATATGTAAAATATAGTATATTAAAAATAATAAGTAGATAGAATTAATATTATTGCTAATTAACATTATTCTATATTCATATAAATTCTATTGAAGAATTAAATTTTAATATGTGTACTATATTTATAATTTGTCATAGAAATCAGAAAAATAAAGTCTCTATAAACTAATTTTAGTAGAAATTGTTTTTCTGTTTAAATAAGCGAATTGTTAAAAACATATAAGAAAAATACAAACATTAGTAATGTATACAAACAATTTTCTTTATATTTGATTAAAATTTCTTTTTCTAAGGCAAATATTCCCTACTTATTTTATAAAAGATTTCACCGTTAGATTTGAGTTGATTTTCTTCGTTAATAGCTTTATTGAAGGCTTCTTTTTTGTGTAAGAAGTAGGTAATGAGTTCGTCTAACTGTGCATCTGAAACTGTTTTACTATCTCCTACAGATATTACTGTAATCTGTTGGGTGGTAGTATTACTTGAAGGCATCCAGATACATAGTTCTGTAGCTTTTGAGAGAGACAATTTTTTGATTTCTCGTTTTTTGAGTGGGTGTAGCTTGTTATCTCTTACCCATTTGTAATAGCTCTTCTGCAATGATTTTCGTATTTTTCTTGTACTGATATACCCTGGATTTTCTTGAGTTTTTTCTTTAGTGATATCTCCATCATCTTCTAATAATGATTTTTTATGTTTCAGGTCTTTCTTAGCATTGTATTTATAGTCTACTTGCTTTTGTGTAATATCAGTCAAAAACCCGCGCACTACTTCTATCTCATCTTCCGAAAGTAACAAATATCTATTACCTTTTTTCCAATCAGTTTCTTTTATTTCCACCCAAGCAGGAAAAAGCGTGTGAGGTTCGGCTCCTGCCAAAGTTTTAGCGAAGTTGCTATTAGAAGCATATCCATTAGGCAAGTTTTGTAAAGAAGCCCATTGTGTACTAATTTTGCTTCTCGGCATTCCAGAAGCAGCAAAAGAGCTTTGTAGTTCATCAATTACATTTTTGGTATCGGTTTGCACTTCTTGTACTAAAGAGGTCAGAGCAGAAACCAGCAAATCTTGTGACATTAATTCTTTTTTCTTAGGAAATATTACCCACCCTTGCCACATACTTTGCTCAGGAAAATCTAAACTATATTGGTTTTCCCCTTTCTCCACAAAAAGGTTTTCTGCACGCAACTGATTAGAATTTACTAAAAAATCTCTTTTCTTTGCAGCAATTTCTTTAGACGTCCTCAAAATGATATCTTGTATTTGCAAGACAAAATTGTTAAAAGAATTACCTTCGTCAGCAAATATTTGATAGCCTAATACTCTTGCTTGAACATTTGTAATACTTTGTATAAGGGATTGGTCTACCTTTTCGCTGTTGTTGCCATTTTCACCTATAATTACTATGATATTATTTTCATCCTTATACTTTAAGAGCATTTGTGAGGCTCTTTGGGTCGCTTTCCAAGAACCTTCATTAGAAGCTGGAATTTGTTTCTTAATATCAGCTAATTTATCCAACTCTTTTAAAGAGAAATCTAAATCTGTAGACAAAGGTATTTCTAACAATCCTGTATTATTCATTCCAAAACCTATAACAGCTCCTATTCGGTAAATAACATTACCTTTCTGAGGAAGTTTATTCTTAAATTGGTTAATAGAGATAACTATTTGTTCGAAGTTATTTTTTACACTCTGTTGATTTTCAAAAGCAAAAATAACATTGATGTGCTTTAAATCTTTTTTTAGTGTTTTTAACTGCTTGTAAGTAATAGGATTTCCAGAAAGACTATATATATAGTTTTCATTGTTATCTATTGCATTTACAGGAGCATATGTATCTATAGCCACTATGTTTCTTTCTTGTTTAATTGAAGTGATAGGGTTTAGTGTTATAAAATCCCCTTCCGATTCAAAAACAGAAGAGGGATCTAGTGTAAAAGCTCTCTTAGAAGCACCCGTAATGGTCAGCTTTTGTAAAGGTATTCGGGAAAGATCACTGTAAAATAGATTACCATAGGGAGTTATAAGAGACGAAGACGTCCATCCCGAAATAACTTCTTTGGCATTTTCAGGATTGATTTTTGTTTTTACAAAAACTAAAGACTTTTTTCTGTCGTCATTCTTTTTATATAAATAAACCAATGAGTGAAGAGCTATTTTCTTAATAGGATTTAGCAACTCAGGTTCTTTATAGAGTATCAAAGAATCTTTTGAGAACAAGAATTCTGTATTTGTTAATGACTTCTCATTTTTCATTGTAGCCATCATCTTATAGCTTCTTCCAGAAGTTATATCAGTGATTGCGTGTGAGGAAAGTAACAAGTTATCTTGATGTATCCATCCGTAATAAACTATTTGTTTTCTGTTTTTTAGAGAGTTGTTTTCAATAATATCAGGTGTGTATTTTATCAAACGCAAGTAGCTACCTTTTTTTCCTATCACTAAAAAGGGCTCCATATAAGAAGCTTTTTTTAACACTACCTTTCCTCCTGCATTGTAATATGTAGGGTTTTCTTCTCTATCAGAAAAAACAATCCAAGGAGCTCTATTCTCTAAAGCTTTTTTTACTTTTTCATCACAACAGAAGTTCTGAGTATATATTTTGGGAGTTTTCTTTACCCGAGTGAGAGGAGTAATAGGAGAACACCCCATTAAGCTCAAAAAAATGATACTAATAGTAATAAAGAAAAATTTTTTCATTGTTTCTTATTTTGTTTTAGCAGTTGTTAATGGACTTTGTTTTACTAAAATATGCTTTACACAATTTGATCCCTTATCAGTTTCTATCACTACATCTTGAATATTTACAGTAGATTGGCTTCCTATAAATTTTAGGTCATAACAATATGAATAGAAATCGATCTGTTTAGCCCCATTAGCAATCACTAATTGATTTGGGTTATTGCATAAATACTTATTTAATATGTAATTGTAATTCTCATTGAAAGATTCCCCATCTATGATATTTTGCAAGTGTTCTTGTATATCTTTGGCAATAAGAGATAATACATCCGAATCGTCAGACTCAGTGTACTCAGGTAATATTTCGATATAATGCACAATAGGAAAAGCTAAATCTTCTGACATTAGTTTTATTTGATAGGAACCTGGCAATTTATAAGCATAAGTAGGGTTTTTCTCGTAGGAATCTACCTCACCTGTTTCACCAAATTCCCAACGCCATTCTTTGGAGTAACCATCGGCGAAGAAAGAAATATACTCGTTTTGAATGGCTGTTTGTGGAGCAATGATTTTTATAGGCTGATATCCAGAAGGCCTATTGCTTTCTTTTACAGTAACAATAAAGCGTTTTTCAACAGAATTATTTACTCTCAAACGCACTTGGTATTTTCCTGTTTGTGGAAATAAATATACACCATTCCTTTCTTTAGAAGAATCTCCATTACCAAATTCCCACAATACTTCTGTAGCATTCGATGTACTGTCTATAAAACGGATAGGATACCCCAATTCTACTTCTTTTGGAGATACCCAAGCTCTAATTTCTGCCTTTACAATACTTCCTCTTAAAAACCACATAACAGTTAGGACGATTACTATAAAACCTATGATAATAAGAGTCCACCGGTTGAAAATTTTATTCATAAACTAAACTTGTTGTTGAAGGTTATTTCTTCTATTCTCAGTATTTGCACGGCAACGCTCTAAATCCGATTTGAATTTCTCTATGTTTTGCTGAATATTCCACAAACGATCTTTATCCAAGAGTTGTAGTTCGTAAAAAATTGCCATTTGTTCAAATATCTTATAACGATTATCCCACTTGTGCTGAATGTAAACATTACGAATCTCTCCTAAAAGAAGGGTTATCTCCTGTTTTTCATAAATAGCTTTTAGTGAAGGGTCAAACTGAGCTATTTTTGTGTTGATAAGCTCTATTTTCTCCATCTGTTTTGCTTGTTCTTTTTCAAAAACTTTTACACGATGTATTTGCTCTAAAATAGCTTTCTTTCCTTTAAATGTTTGATAGTTGAAGGTGCTAAAAAATAGAATATAACCACAGAGCCCTGTGGTTAATAAGAAAACAGCAACTACATACACTAAACCTATTACCTTTTCTTGTGAACGTGTAACTTTATATCTTTCTTTTCTGTATTCCATAAGTTGTTTTATCTGTCATATGAAAGATTCCCTACTCTCATTTGCCGAGTAATCACTTTGCTTTCTTCTGAACAACGTATCACGTCATTCTTATAGGTATTTTCTTTTATTTTTAAAGCATTGATAGAATCTCTTGTGCGCAAAAAGGATTCTGATTTTTCAATGATATAATTATAAGTAAGCGCATCTTTCTTAGGTATTCTTTGTAAAGAACTCTTTATATCCATCTTTTTAGTTGCAATGTTATTCATCAAAAAAGGAACATTATTTTCTTGTATCAAATCTATGCTTTGATAAGTCTTAAAGAAGTCTTCAAACTGATTACTTAAGAGCATCTGCTCATCAAAAATTTGTTGATTTTCGTTCCCCACCGTTTGTATTTTACTAATCTCTACAGAAGATGTCTTAAAGAAAGTAAATACACAAACAAGCGATGCCATCACCAAAAAAATCATATATTCAGTGAAAGTAATATAAGAAATTAATACTTCTTTTCTATTTAAAGATTTCATTTAGTTTATGTATTTTTAACTTAAAATCGTTGAATATCCTAATATTGCCGGTTTTTCGGTATCCGAAAGCACGAAAACATTTTCTTTCGTGTCCCCTTTTATATGAAATTCTATTTCAGCGTCTGCAGGAATAAACATATCTAATAAAGCTTCTACTTGTTTTCGCTCTTCGCTTTCATTAAAAATAAATTTTTTGTATTTCCAAGGTAAGTTATTAACGCGTATGATAATTACCGGTAATGTATCCACAAACTCACTTCCTATAATCGAACTTTTTCCTAATATACCTTCTCCTAATTTCCAATGATGAGAAGCTTTCAAACGAAAACTTCTAAAAGTTTCCTCTACCTTTACGTCACATTCTAAAAAAAAAGACAAAATAGAAGCAAATTCCTCACTATCAGTAATACGATGCCCCTGTGATAGAAAATTCACAAGAAAAAAAGCCTTATCTAACGGTATTTTCTTCAAAAAAGACCAATAAGGAACAAACAACCTTACAAAATCATCGTATTCATAAGGTTTTTCTAAACGTCTCTCATATAACTGAGCAAGAATAAAAGTATGGTCTATAAATTGCTCAAAAGGTTTGAAAAAAAGTCGAGCATAAGCTTCCTCCTTTTCTCCTTGCTTGATAATTTTTAAAAGAGTTGTTTTCTCTTTATTTTTTGGAACGATAGAATTTGTGCTGTGGAAAAGACCTTTGGGAAGAGATTCATATAAATCCTTTCTGTGAATATGAATAGAATAAAGATTCCCTTTAGAGGTATGTTCTTCAACAATTTTATCTACTTCTTTGCGAACACCTCTATAAGATTTTCCTTTGCGAATAATTTTGATATTATCTTTATCAACCCCCTTTTCAATAAGAGCACAGGCAAACACTTCAGCTTTGAAATTCGTAGCCAAAGTGTTCTTCAATAAATTCTGATTTATTGTAAGCTTATTTTTCATAATAGGAGTATGATATTATGCTCTACTTTCTGATATAACAATACTTTCTCTGTGCTGACCTACAAATTCTAATTGAGCAAGATTACTAAACAATTCTTTTAAATTTTCTAAAATAGAATTGATACTATACATAGAAAGCTGAATGCGATTGTGATTATATGTCATAGCATAAAAGTCCGAAAGCATCTGTTCAAAAGAAGCAGGCAAAATACCATTCCATTCTTGGAAGTACTTCAAGAGCTCTTCTTTATCTTTTTTAGAAATAAATGTAAAAGAAGACAATACACAACCTACCAATCCATTTATCTTCTCACAAACAGCAAAAGGAGATAATTGATAAGGATTATTTTTAAAACTATAGTTGTTAGAGGCTATATACCTAAGCGTTTCTTTGCAAAGAACAGAAAGACTTTCGGTTATGGAATTTTGATTGGGCTGCATTTGTATTTTTGATAAGATACTTTTCAATTTACTATCAATATCATTTATATTTTCTAAAAAAGCACCCATATTTTCTTTTAGAGATTCGTGAGCATCCATAGACAAGGAAGGAGGAATATAGTTATGATCTATACCATATTCAGCATTACTATTCCTTTTCAAAACCCCTACAATCACACTAAAAGCGTCATAAGTAGTATTTTCTTGGGTAGGGATTATTCCTAATTGGAATTGAGGTTGGACATTAGGATAGCGTAATGGTATTTCGTTGGGATCAGGAGTGCCTGCGGGTTTTCTTTGAAAAGGAAAAACGGTTAATACAATATCCCAAATTTGATTATCTTTTCCTTCTTGGTAGTCAAAGGTAACGCGTATATCAGGATTATTTTTTTCATCTATAAGAATAGGAAATCCATTAGGGCAAATACCATAATATC
>NZ_KB291487.1:0-11714 GCF_000318315.2 Capnocytophaga sp. oral taxon 324 str. F0483
ACTAGGTCTTAGGCCATAGGCACTAGGGGGGAGTGTGACGGGAAAGAGAATTAGCAAATTAGGTGTGAGCTGGACGGGCTGGGAAATTAGAGAATTAGAAAATTTGGAAATTAGAGATTAGCAGATTAGGTGTGAGACAGACAAGCGGGTACGAACTACACAGGGGATTGTAGCAAAATAGGCAATAAAAAACTTTGCCAAAGTTGTAGAACGATAGGTGTTCAGAACCTTTGGCAAAGTGTTATGGTATAAAAAGCGTTTTTAAGCTTGTGTTATTTAGAAAAGTGTGGTTACCCGATAATCATTCCAGCGATAGTTGCGGATAACAGAGAGGCTAAAGTACCCCCAAGAACGGCTTTTAAGCCGAATTGAGAGAGGGTTTTGCGTTGGTTGGGGGCTAAGGCTCCTATGCCTCCTATTTGAATGCCTATGGAGGCGAAATTGGCAAAACCGCAAAGCATATAGGTTGCCATAATGATAGATTTGTTATACATTAGGTGAGGTGCACTCGTCATATCCTTTAAGGTGGCTAACTGAGTGTAAGCCACAAATTCTGAGGAGGAGAGTTTAATACCGAGCAATTGTCCCATCAGCATAACGTCTTCTTTGGCAATACCGGCGAGCCACATAACGGGTGAGAAAACGGTACCTAAAATCATTTCTAAAGAGAGTCCGTTATAAGGAGTATTGCTGGCTATGATATTGTTGAGATGTGTTTGATAACCTACCCAATTAAAGAAATAATTAATCATTGCGATAAAAGCCACAAATACTAAAAGCATAGCCGCTACATTGGCAGCGAGTTTAAGTCCTTCGGTAGTACCATTGGCGATAGCGTCGAGCACATTGGAACCTACATTCTCCATAGAGACTTTCGAATCGTTAGAGAATTGCTCGGTTTGAGGACATAGCATCTTGGAAACTACGATAGCACCGGGGGCTGCCATTACGGAAGCTGCTAAGAGGTGTCGGGCGAAGAGCAAGCGCATTTGGGGGTCGTCGCCACCGAGGTATTGAATATAAGCAGCCATAACGCCTCCTGCTACGGTAGCCATTCCGCCTATCATCACAAGGAGGATTTCGGAGCGAGTCATTTTGGCTAAATAGGCTTTAATCATCAGAGGGGCTTCGGTTTGTCCTAAGAAGATGTTACCCGTAACCGAAAGACTTTCGGCACCTGAAATATTCAGCAGTTTAGACAATGCCCACGCCATACCACGTACTATTACCTGAATAACACCTAAATAGAACAATAGGGAGGTGAGTGCAGAAAAGAAGATGATGGTGGGGAGTACTTGGAAAGCGAAGATATAGCCTATGCTATTGGTATCGACTAAGTTACCGAGGAGAAACTGACTACCTGCTCTTGTGAAATCTAATATGAGCACAAAGATACTACCGGCAAAATCGAAGGCGTCTTGTATAAAGCCTACTTTTAGAATACCTATTGCAATGGAGAGTTGTAGGGCTAAGCCTATGCCAATAGTCTTCCAATTAATAGCGCGCCTATTGCTACTGAAAAGATAGGCGATAAACAGGAGGGTAATCATACCTACCACACCACGAGTAAAACTTTCGAGAGAGAAACCTTCGCTAGCGACAGCCTTCATTACTTGTGTAGTGGCGGTTTGTGTAGTAGGAGATTGTGTAGCGTCTTGGGCGACACTTATGAGTGGTAAAAGGAAGCTAAGGCTTCCGATGGTTATGTTTTTTTTCATTGGTATATAGTTTTAAAAAGTACTATCGCGTTTAGAGATTTCATCTCTGATAAGCGCTGCCATTTCGTAATCTTCATTTTCGATACAGTCATTTAGCATTGTTTTTAGTTCGGGTAAGGCGTATTTAGTATATCTGTTTCGGCTACTGTCTTCCTCATCAACGTTATCTAACGAAGGGCTTATGGTATTGGAGGGCTCATCGTTGAGCAAAGGGATATAAATGCCGGCTCTTTGAATGATATCTCGATAGGTGTAGATGGGTGCGTTGCAACGCAAGGCAATGGCGATGGCATCGCTGGTACGAGCTTCGATGGTGTATTCTTGACCATTTTGTACACAGAGGATATTGGAGTAGAAAATGCCTTCTTCTAATTTGTAAATCACGACTCTTTTTATCTGTATACTGAAAGTATCGGCGAATATCTTGAAGAGGTCGTGCGTAAGGGGTCGAGGAGGTACAAGGCTCTTCTCTAATTCCAAAGCAATAGATTGCGCTTCAAAGGTACCAATGACGATGGGTAGCTTTAAATCGGTCTCGACCTCGTGCATTATAAGCACAAAGGCATCGTTCTGCGATTGATTGTATGATATCCTTTTTATGAAAAGACGCACTAAATCCATTGGAAGGTTACTAACATAAAATACAAATTAGGGGGTAAAGTTATAACAATTATTTTAACTACAAAAGATTTTTAACATATTTTTTTCTTCTTTGTAAAAGAAAAGGCTGTTCAATACAAGATTGAACAGCCTTCGCATTACATAAGATTTTACTTGTTACATTTGTTTGGTAAGAGTATATTCTTTTACCATTTTAGGTTCTTTACCATCTTCACCTACTTGTACGATATTATCGCCTTTGGTAATATAGAAAGATTTGTGATTATCAGCTTTAGAAACGAGTGTAAAACCTTTATCAGTGTGTTCTACTTTACCTTCTTCTTTAGATTCGAAGTTTTTGCTTGCACAGTTTTCTTGTTTTACATAGGTGTCATCGGCATAGAGATGGATAACGGTAGCCATTCCGCCGCAATCGGCAGCAGGAAGAGTACCTACATAAGTAGCTAACAATTGAGGAGTTACCATTTCTTCTACTTTTTCAGCAGCATTCTCCATCATAGTAGTGGTGTCGCTTACCACATTGTTGGCATTTTGCGAAGGATTGTTTTGACAGGAGGCGAACATAAGCACAGCAACTCCTAATGTTAAGATGTGTCTTTTCATAAAATATAATGTTTTTTAATTTATTACTTATTCAAAAAGTGTACCAATATTACGGTAAATTCACTTCCCTTTCCTACTTCGGAAGTAAAGTGAATGCTCCCCCCATAGGAAAGCACAATGTTTTTGACCATTGCCAATCCCAAGCCACTACCACTGGTTTTGGTAGTGAATTTTGGTTCGAATATCTTTTCTTTATCGACGTCGGGGATACCCGTACCATTATCTTTTACTTTTAGAGTAATATCGGTATCGCTTTTATTGAGGCTCACTTCAATAGAAGGGAAAGGTTCGTTTTCGGTAGCTTGTAGCGCATTTTTCACCAAATTGGTAACCACACGACCGAGCTGGTCTTTGTCGAATACGCTTATAATCTCATCGTGAGAATGGGTGAAGTGAATTTCATCAGAATTAAAAATATCTAAAGTGCGTTTGATAACAGACACAAAATCGAATTCCTCATCGTTTTTAGCGGGCATATTGGTAAGTGCCGAGAACGCAGTAGAAATATTGCTCAATATGTCTATCTGTTGGATAAGAGATTCGCAGAATTCATTAGTTTGTTCAGGGGTTTGAGGCTCTCGAAGGGCTTTGCGTTGATAACTTTGCACGGAGAGACGCATAGGAGTAAGAGGATTTTTGATTTCGTGTGCTACCTGCTTTGCCATATCGCGCCACGCTTGTTCGCGTTCGGATTGCGCCAAGAGGGCTTTGCTGTTCTCAATCTCATCAATCATTCCGTTATAGGCATTTACCAACTCGGTAATCTCGGTAGGGGCAGATTTGAGAAGTATCTTTTCGTTTTGGGAGAGCAAACGAGTTTTCTCTAAGCGACCTTCGATGGTTTTAAGCGATTTGGTAATATATTTAGAGATGAAGTAAGCTACCGTAAGGGCAACTACCAAGAGCGAGAAATACACCATCGCTAAGTTGTACAGCGACCCTTTTAAAGCGCGCTCGTTGAAGGTGTCGTTCTCGAAATAAGGAATGTTGAGAATAGCGATAGGCTTGAACTGCAAATCGGTAATATAACTGTAAGAGGTTTGGTAACCACGCCCTGCAAATTCGTGGTGCTCAACAAGACGTTTATTGAGTGTAGCGGAAAGCTGATGCAATACATCAGGAGGAATAAAAAACGCATCTTGGTCGGGCGAGAGAGAGGCTTTGGAGCTTTTTAGCAGAACGCCGTCGAGGTCATAGAGGGCAAAGTTTAGGTTTTGGATATTGGCGATGCTGTAGATATCCTCCCGAAAGATAAGAGGTATATAAGGAGTTTCGACAGGGAAAGTGGTTTGCGAGAATACATATTGTATCTGCATCTTGATTTGGTTTTCCTTGTCGATAAGTCGCTCATCGTGATATTCTAATGCCTGTTTTTTATACTGCCCAATCATTACGAAAGCTAAGATAGCGAAAGCTACTAGCACGAGTAGGGTCATACTGAGGAATATCTGAAAGCGAAGGGTGTTTTTTTTAAACATAGTGTCCCCTTATTACAGGTTATTTTAAGCCTATTACAAAGGCTGCGGGATAAGATTTTTTAATCTCTACAAGTTTCTTCTCAGCCTCTAAACGCGTACGAAAACTACCAAGGCGCACTTTGTAGTTAGGCGACTCGAAAGTGAGCAATACAGGGTATTGTTTGTATTTGCTTTTGGCATCGAGCATTACTTTATTAGCTTCGGTAATATTGCCATTATAGATTTGTACTTGGAAAGCACTCTCGGTACGAGCTATTTCCTTTTTGAGTTCCATAGCATCGGCTATATTCTTTTCTTGACTAATAGTTATTTGTGCATAGGAAGCGCTTGTGAGCAATAGTATTCCAGCTATAAATATGTTTTTCATCATCAATATAAATTTAATTCTTTTGTTTTCTTTGGCGTAAGAACCAATACAATTTACTAAATCCAAAGCCTATGCCAAACAAGGCTATAAAGAAAGTAAATATACCTCCCAATACTTTTAAATTGATAGGTTCACTTTTGGGAACGTAGAGTATTTGTCCATTAGCAGTACCTATAAGTCCTAAGAGAGTGATAAGCAAACTCACCAAAAAGTGTAGCTCTAAGCGCAGGTCTTTCTCGGGCAGGAGCTTTTGAAGACCCAAAGAACCTAATATAATGAAAACTAACACGCTCGCACCTATCCAAAAGGCAATATGCTCAAACGATACTCCTGTATAATAAAAGATGGCTTGAGTGAGTACATAGAACAATGCAGGAAAAATAAGTAGGTTAGGATACCACTGCAAAACTTTATGCCAGCGACTTTCTTTACCTTTGAAAAGCGTGCGTAGTGAAGTAAAACAATACGCCATACACACAGCAGTTTCTACGGTGAGCAGTACAGTGATATTACCAAGCACTTTGGGGTCGCTGAGCATTGTTTGGAGGGTAACTTGTGACTGCTCTGAGGCAAAATCAGTAGCTAACCAAACAAACAAGAAACAAACAGCTGCAAATAACACCTGTTGCCACAGTTTCCAAAAACTGAGTTTCAGCACTACGTTCAGCATTATAAAGACTGTAAGAATTGCTATTACCATATCACATATTCCTTATCCCTTATCTCTTTACTTACATTCTCAGCTATGTCAGCTCACTGGCTTTACTTATTACCTGTACAGAGTCTTCTCCGTTGTTTTGTTTCCAGTGTACTACCACACGCTCATCATTGATAGCGTCTACTTGCTTACCGCTGTAATCGGGTTGTATGGGAAGATGACGACTAAAGCGCCTATCAATAAGCACTAAGAGCTCTATTTCAGAAGGACGCCCGAAGCTCTGTATGGCACTGAGAGCAGCGCGAATACTGCGCCCTGTGTAGAGCACATCGTCTATAAATACCACTCTCTTGTTTTCGACGATAAAGTCGATAGCAGTAGAGTTGGCTTCAAGAGGTCTACCTGTGCGCCTAAAATCGTCGCGAAAGAAAGTAATATCCAATAAGCCTAATGGAATATCAGCAATGTGGTATTCGTTAGTAAGTAGTTCTACCAATCGCTCAGCTAAATAAGTGCCACGAGGCTGGATACCGATAAAAACCGTATTCGAGAAATCGTTATGGTTTTCTATCAGCTCACAAGCGAGGCGGTGTAGCATCACTCGGAGTTCCTTCTCGCTGAGGATTTGTTTTGTATAGGTATTCATTTGACTTAAAAACTGAGAGTATTTAAGTTGCGTTGAGCATCGGCATTGCCCTCGCTAGCGGCTTTTTGGAAAAAGACTTTGGCATTCGCCTTGTCGCCCAACATATAGTAGCAAGAGGCACGATAATTATTCAGTACAGCATCTACGGACACTCCTAAGCTCTCCATTTCAGCCATATCATTAATAGCCTTTTGGTATTGCTGCGTGTTGTAGTAACTAATAGCACGATACCTGAGCCCGTCTATATGAGCAGGCACTTTCTCCAAGAACTTCGTAAATATAGGAATAGCTTCAGCATAACGTTGCTGCAAATAGAGTTGCATTGCCTGAGTGTAAAGAGGAGCAAACTGTTCTACCTGCATACGCGAGATAATCTTGTTGCGGTTATTAATTATATCTTTATTATCGGGCAAATACACAATGGCACTATCTAAGGTAGCACGAGCATCAGCTATTAAGTTATTTTTCTCTTGCAGATAAGCCAAAGAGTTCCACGCTTGTACTTCACTGCGATTACCGCGAAGAGCGTCTCTATCTACATCTACGTGGAAACGGTTTTTCAGTATAGTTTTCCACTTAGGTTGTGGTTTCTGCACACTGTCTTTCTCCAAGCCTAAATACTGTTTGAGTAAGTGAATCGATTCTTGTTCTTTACCCATATTGTTCAGCGCAAAGGTCTCTAAATTTAGGTTACCGAAGAAATTAGGCTTTATCATTCGGGCTTTATGGGCATATTTATAAATACTATCGTTGTTTTTGTTTTCTTCCATAAAGTATGATACAGCAGTAAAATACTCAGGGCGCGCATCATAAGGGTGGTAATGAATGGAAGCCAATACTTTACGTGCCTCATCGAATTTCTTTTCGTCTATCAAGTAGCGCGCTTTTTCTACATCTACGGGCTCAGCCACTGCCGTGAGATTTGGAATACGAGGATAGTTGCGTATCAGGTAATCCGAAGGTGATTTGGTAGGACGCACCCCTTGTTGCTCTTCTTTTACCATACGTTGTATTTTAGAAGAATCAAAGTACATACGCTCTACTACCACATTCAAAACCATTGCCACTACGGCTACTGCACCTATAAAACCTACAATACTCATTGGCAATTTGCGCTCTTCTGCTTTTTTCTTACTGAAATACAATACTGCCAAGCCTACTGCTATCCCTACATAAATACCAAAGAGGGCTTGAATTTCGGGACGATCTTGCGGAAAGTTAAAGAACGCATCGAACGAATAAGCAAAGAGACCAAACAATGGTAAGAAAAACCATTGCTCTTGCTCACGATTCTTGTTTTTATAAGTGCCTCTTAGGAAATAATAAGCTGCCAAGAGGAAGATAGCCAAGAACGCCAACCCTGCGAAGATTCCCGCTTCGGCGGTGAGCTCCAAAAAGTCGTTGTGGTTCTTATACATATAAATATAATGCGGACTATAAGAATTCTCATACTGTAAGAAGCGTACCTTCCAGTTACCAATGCCTACGCCCAACAGTGGATCGTTCGGGATCATATCAGTAGTGGTAATCACCCAAGCAGTTTTACGCAAATTGTTACTGGTATTCTCTTGGTTAGCTACCTCAGCTAAACGAGCCCCGAAACTAGTGCTTTGTCGCACTTGTTGAGGGTATAAATAGTTCTGTACAAACGAGAAAATACCAAAAGCAAGAACTACCAAGCCTACGTGCATCAGTACTTTTACGCCCGTTTCACGGCGTTTTAAGATAAAATAGTCGATAGCACCATAAGTGATGAAGATAAGCGTTGTAAGAATAGTTGCTAAGTAGAAAGTACGGGTACTCATAAAGAAGATTGCCAAAGTACCGACTAAAACACCTATCCCCCCAATGATACGCAAGGTGTTTTTATGAAAATAAAACAACCAGATAGCAAAAGGTATCTTAATAAACATAGCCGAAGCCAAAATATTCTTGTTAGAATACGAGCCTTTGATATTGTAATCGGCACTAATACCCTTGATGATGCCTTTTACCCCGTCGAGGGTTACCAAAAAGTCATAACACAAAAGAATAGTCATCGCAACTGCCAAATGTACTAAACTCTTTTTGTTGTAAATCACCAAAGCCGATACCATCCAAGCAGCTGAGAAAGCTGTAAATATCTTAAAGAAGTGTAAAATTGCTTCTTCTATATCAATAGCTTTGGTAAACGAGAGCAATGCCAATACCATTATCAGGCAGTAAGCAATCCCTATTTTATTGGTAAAAAAGCCAAATAGTAATTGTGTGCGTTCTCTCAATTCTTTAATAAAAAACACAAGCCCTACTACTATCAAGTTCAGAATGGCAAAGGTGTAAAACTTTGTAGCATTGGAGTCGAATGCCATCCAGTTAGGGGTAAGTACCGTTACATAGCCATAGGCAATGAGCAAGACACTCGCCAAAAGCTTCATACTCGCACTCCCTTCCTCACTCACTGTGGAGGTAGGTTTAATAGGATTCTTGCTGGGTGTTTTCTTCTTGTTGGTTTTCATCTTATGTATTTATATAATTTTTCTTAATTACTTATATCTTGATAGTTACCTCCAATTATAATCAGTCTTTTATATCAGAAATTCTATTGAATATTTGGTGTTCTTTTATTTGTTGTTTGGTGTTAATAATGGCTATGATAATCACTTCTGACAATTCTTCCAAAGCAATATAATGAATTCCAAAGTGGAATCTTTTAGTAAAGAAAATACGAACCTCCTCATATTTCTTTGGAGCAACAAAGGGAAAGTCTTTTAATGTTTCTATATAATCTACTATTTCATTATATGCTTCGAAACCTAAATTTTCTCTAAAGACATTGTAATAATCTATAATATCATTTAACTCTTTTTCTGCTCTGGGGTGGAAAATCAAACTAAATGACATACTTCTCTGATATTTTCTTCTTTACTTCTTCAAAAGGAATTCCAATAGAAGGATTCTCTTTTATCTCTATAACTCTTCTATCCAACTCTTTTTTAAGAGAATCAGATAAAAAAGATTGTTCATACTCAAATTCCACTCCCATTTTTTCAAACAAAGAGGTCAATTCAGCTTTTTGTATTTCATTCTTAGGATACACTAATATACACATATTATTTTAATTAACAGTTAATATCTGTAAAAGTCTCTTTCTCTTCTCATTTACCTTTTATCTCTTACTCTTTACCAACTCTTGTGGCTCGCACCTTTTACCTATTTGAATCATCTCATACGCTAGTCCCGTTTGCTTCACTACCTCTTCGGTGCGTTGCGAATGAGTATCGGTGATAAAAAGCTGTCCGAAATGTTTTTGAGTAACTAACTGCACCAACTGTGTTACGCGAGTATCGTCAAGCTTATCAAAAATATCATCTAAAAGCACTATGGGTGTAATCCCTAACGATTGCTTCAACACTTCAAACTGCGATAGCTTTAAGGCTATCAAAAAAGACTTCTGTTGTCCCTGACTGCCATACTTCTTCATCGGGTAGCCCTCAATCTCAAAAAGCAAATCGTCCTTGTGAATACCTGCGGTAGTGTATTGCGCACTGCGGTCTCGCTCAGTATTTTCAGCAAGCTGGGTAGCCAAATCACTTTGGTGCAAACTGCTGTCGTACTGCAAACTCACTCGTTCCTTACCCCCCGAAATATACGCGTACTGCTCGCTAAAGATAGGCAAAAACTCTTTCATAAAAGCTCGCCGTTTCTCATAAATGTGTTGTCCTAAGGGCGCCAACTGCTCGTCGTAAATGTGCAAAGTCTCTAAAGAGAAAACGCCTCCTTCTGCCATTTGTTTCAGTAACGTATTGCGTTGCAAGAGCGTGCGGTTGTAACGCAAAAGCAGTTCTAAGTAAGCCCTATCAGTTTGCGAAATCACACTATCCAAAAACTTACGGCGTGTTTCACTACCTTCTACTATCAAGTCGCGGTCGGAAGGTGAAATGAGCACCATAGGGTATTTACCTATATGGTCAGCCAGACGTTCATAGGCTTTGCCGTTGTGTTTCATTACTTTCTTCTGTCCTTTTTTAAGGCTACACACTATCTGCTCTTCACGTTCCTCTTGCCGAAACTGTCCTTCGATAAGATAAAACTCCTCGCCGTGGCGTACGTTCTGCACTGCCGAAGTAGTAAAGTAGCTCTTAGCCATACCTAAGTGATAAATAGCATCAAGCAGATTCGTTTTCCCTACACCATTATCCCCTACAAAACAGTTGATAGTAGGGCTAAAGGCATACGCTTGTGAGAGTATGTTCTTGTAGTTTACGACCGATATTTGTTTGAGAAACATCATTTGTTAGTGCAAAGGTACGAATAATTTGTGAATTACCAAATTTGTCGATTGAGTAATAAAAAACTTTGCCAAAGGTAATAGTCTGTCGTGCTACGTCCTTTGGCAAAGTTGATACTATAATGCTTCTTGTTAAAATTCTCTTAGAAAATTAATAGCTGTATTCTGTAGTGCTGATAAGTACTTGTGGTGCTTTTTCATCTTTAGGCACTGAGTAAACTTTAATTCGGATTGGATAATCCCCATCATACTGAATATCATAGCGATATACGGTCTTAGTAACATTTTCTGGCTTATTGAGTTCTGCAGTTACAACTGTTTTCTTAATGATATTATTAGGGGTAAGAAGAGTAACAAAGTGGTCGGGAGTAGTTTGTATTATAAAATTCACATACTCAGGATTGATTTTAGCATCATATTCATAGGTTACCTCATAGCTATGAGTGGTAGTAGTGTACTCATCTTTTACCACATTGCCTTTAGCGTCTAAGGTGTAGCTATGCCATTCGTTTGTGTCATCACCGTTTTTGCCATCTTTTCTCACATAAGTGTTTTTGGTAATTCTTACCACATTGGTACTGGGATAATCGAAAGTAGTCGTGATGTAATTCCCGTCGTTGTTGTTGGCGGGCTTATCTTCTTTTTTCACAAGACGTCCGTCTGCTCTGTATTCATAAACTTTCGTAGCGTAAAGAGTTGTTCCTAAGGCTATCGTTTCTTCTTTTTCTAACTTCCCATCAGCTCTATAGGTATAGATGTAGTTATGGAAGTAGGGCTCCTTTGAGTAGTAAGTTCTTCTTTGTAAACGGCCACTGCTATCGTAGTCGTAATCGTGATAAGTCTCATCACCATAAGAAGAATTGCCTCGATAGGTAATTCTTGTTTCTTTTTTAGGACGAGTAGCATCTTGCATCTCATATTTAATAACAGTGCGTTCTGTTCCTACAATAGTAGTAATTTCTTTAGGAAATTTAGCACTAGTACCGTCTTCGTCCTTGTCTTCTTTATTACAAGCTACGAAAGTTGCTGTTGCCATTAAGGCTAAAAATATTTTCTTCATCGTTTAAAAAGTATTTTGTTAATCGGCACAAAAGTACATACTTTTTTGTTCCCCACCAAATATTTCATCATCTTTTTTGTTTTACATATAACACAAACCATTTACCAACCTTCTTGCCTATGCGCTCACACCTAATCTGTTAATTTTCTAATTCCCAAATTTTCTAATTCTCTAATTTCCCAGCCCGTCCAGCTCACACCTAATTTGCTAAATCTCTTTTCTGTCACACTCCCTCCTAGTGCCTAAGGCCTAAGGCCTAGCACCTATTCCTCTTTCTTTCGCCTCGAAACCCTGTT
>NZ_KB291487.1:11734-26113 GCF_000318315.2 Capnocytophaga sp. oral taxon 324 str. F0483
CCCCCTAGTGCCTATGGCCTAAGGCCTAGCACCTGTTCCTCTTTCTTTCGTCTCGAAACCCCGTTTTTAACATTTTTAGCCTTGTTGTATTATACTATGAATCAACTATTTATACACCCTTTCTATACCAATCGTCCAAGATTCGTATAAGCTTCCTATAAGCTACCTATAAGCTAACTACATTCATCCTCACACCCATTTTTCACCAAAAATTCCCTCAACCCTCTTCCGAACCTTTCCGATTTTCTTCGTATCTGTTTACTAATCTATTAAATTTCTCATTCTCACATTTTCACATTTTCTAATTATTAAAAAAGCTATTCACATTTAAAAAAAAGCTATTTATATTAAATCTATGTAAGAGCTTTTTACAGTATTTTTGCCCCGTTAATCAAACATTTAAATAAAATGATTCGCAATTTACTGTATATTACAGCTTTTAATAAAAAAGGTACGTGGCAGAGCGTGTTGTGGGAAATTGTGCATAACGGTTTTATCACAGCTCCGTCGGGCATATTACTCATAATATTATGGGAGCTTTTTAAACCACAACCCAATCTATCCCTTATCTGGGAAATGGTAGCCCTAATGGGCATCCTACTCCTATTACAGTTCTTCGTTGCCTCGCGCACCCTTGTGTCGTCCAACCTATTAGTATATGGTATTTCCGAAAAAGTACGCATTCGCTTAGGTAATCATATCCAAAAATTCTCATTAGGTTTCTTCAAAAAGCGCGACCCCGGCGAAATAGCTTCAGTGATTATGCAAGATGTCGCCTCGTTTGAGCATATTTTCAGTCACAGCTTTGGCAATTTAGCAGCTGCTCTTTTCGGTACACTTATGCTCTCAGGTTTCCTCTTCTATTGTGATTGGCGACTCACCCTTTGTTTGTTCATTGGCATTCTACTGGTAATACCGTTCTTAAAGCTCGGTATTTTTATGGTCGATAAATGGGAACTCAGCAAAGGGCAAGTAAAGGCACGAAACGAAGTATCAGCTAAATTCTTGGAATATGTACAAGGAATACGACACCTAAAATCCTATGGTCTTACAGGTAGTAATTACCGAATGCTCGAAAAGGCTTATGAGAATTTGCGCCAAAAGAGTATCCGCTTAGAAGCTATACCAGGACCTTTTGTAATGCTTTCGTTCACTGTTTTGGAAATAAGCTTTGTGTTGATGCTCGCTTTAGGCTTGTACTATCTCACTCACAACACCATTACTATTCCTGTGCTTATCGTTTTTCTAATTTTAGGCTATATTCTGTACAACCCCATCAAAGTAGTATTAGTAGATTATATGATGTTGCGCTATATGAACGAAAGCCTCAGCCGTGTCATTGATGTACTGAAAGAACCCACTATGGAAACCGATAAAAACGAGTTCCCTTCTCACTTTAATATCAATTTTGATAATGTAAGTTTCTCGTATTTAGAAGATAAAACTACACTTAACAATCTTAATTTCAGCATTCCTCAGCACAGTATGGTAGCATTGGTAGGACATTCGGGCTCGGGTAAAACCACTATTGCTTCACTCATTGCGCGTTTTTGGGACGTGAATAATGGAAGAATTACTATCGGTGGAGTAGATATTAGAAATATCCGGCAAGACCGCTTCTATGGACTTATCAGCGAAGTATTCCAAGATGTATATCTATTCGATGATACTATTTACAATAACATCAAAATAGGGAATCCTAACGCTACCGAAAGCCAAATTATAGAGGCTGCCGAAAAAGCACAAGTACTTTCGTTTGCGTGGGAATTACCGCAAGGAATGCACACTCCCGTAGGTGAAGGAGGCAGCCATCTCTCTGGCGGACAAAAACAACGTATCAGCATCGCACGTGCTTTGCTGAAAGACGCTCCTATTATCTTGTTAGACGAAGCTACTGCCAGTCTCGACCCCGAAAACGAAATATACATTCAAAAAGCCATTCAGGAACTTGTAAAAAACAAAACAGTAGTGGTGATAGCCCATAAGCTCTCCACCATTAAAAATGCTGATAAAATACTTGTTTTAGAAGAAGGGCATATTGCCGAAGAAGGTACACATCCCGAACTCTTGGCTAAAAAAGGTATTTATCATCGCCTCTGGACACTCCAACAACAAGCCTCTGGCTGGACAGCAATTAACAATTAACGAACTATGAAAAGATTATTACAAATAGCAGGACAGCGTAAAACCTTACTCTTAGCCTCCTGCACTTTAGCCATTATTCACGCAGTACTGAGCTTGATTCCTTATGCCTTGGTATTCTATATCATACAAGAACTCATACAGCAAATACCCAATTTTGCTACCGCTCAACAATACGTAATCTACGCCATTGTAATGATAGCCGTGAGTATGGTCGCTTTCTTCTTATCGGGTATTTTATCACATATCGCCGCTTTCAACATTCTTTACGGTCTCAGGAAAACGATTACCGAAAAGGTCGGCGTATTGCCTATGGGTTATCTTTCTAACCGCAATTCAGGAGCTTTTAAGAAGATTATTTCGGACGATGTAGAGCGTATAGAAACCTTTATTGCTCACCAAATCCCCGATTTTGTAAAAGCTATTGCCTTGCCTTTGTTCACCTTAGGATATCTGTTCAGTCAAGATTGGCGATTAGCTCTTGCCAGCTGTTTGCCTTTATTGTTGCTACTGCTTATTTTCCCAATAATGTTTGGAGGAAGAAACAAAAATCTTACCCAGCAATATCACCAATCGTTAGAAGAGATGAGCTCAGGTATCGTAGAATACGTACGTGCTATGCCTGTGATGAAGATATTCCAACAATCAGCTGAGAGTTTTGATAAATACGGCAAGAAAGTAAAATCTTTCAACCGTTTTGTAAGCCAGTGGATACGTCATAGCTCACCTCCTTACGCTATCTTTATGAGTTTTGCCAGTAATGCAATGTTGCCTGTTTTGGCATTAGGTCTATATCTTTATTTTCACAATGGGGTAACTCTTGCCACTATGCTCTTCTTCCTCATCATAGGCACAGGCTATATGCGTCCCGTTTTTGCCATTAGCAATATGGCAATGCAGCTACAACTGATAGAACAAGGCGTACAACAGATTGATAAAATTCTCAATCAACCCATTCTTCCCGAAGGACATAATGCGCATATACCTACTCACTATAATATCTGTTTCGACAAGGTTAGCTTTGCTTACGACGGCGAGAACTATGTATTGAACAACGTTAGCTTCACAGCCAAAGAAGGTACAGTTACTGCCTTAGTAGGCCCCTCAGGGGCAGGTAAAAGTACCGTAGGGCAATTGCTCTCTCGTTTTTGGGATTGCCAAGAAGGACGAATTACTATAGGTGGAATTGACATCAAAGAGTTACCCACCGAAAGTTTGATGCAAAAGGTATCATTTGTTTTCCAAGATAGCTTTATGTTTCAACAAACAATGTACGACAATATTCGTATGGGAATGGATAAAACAGAAGAAGAAGTGATAGAGGCTGCCAAAGCAGCTCAAATACACGATTTTATCACGAATCTGCCGAATGGGTACAACACATTTTTCGGTCAGCAAGGGGTTCATCTCAGCGGAGGAGAACAACAACGCTTCCAGTTGGCACGTGCTATTCTTAAAAATGCACCAATCCTCATCTTAGACGAAGCTACTGCCTTTGCCGACCCTGAGAACGAGCATAAAATACAGCAGGCTTTCAGTACGCTTATTCGCAACAAAACCGTACTTGTGATAGCACACCGCCTTAGCTCTATCACCACAGCCAACCAGATTATTGTATTCAACAAAGGCGAAATCAACGCTATAGGCACTCATAGTCAGTTATTGCAAGAGAGTGAATTGTACGAAAGAATGTGGAATGCTCACAACCGAGCTAAAGAATGGGCTTTATAAGAAGATAAAATAAAAAAAGCACTTACATTATGTAAGTGCTTTTTTTGTTGCTCCCCCTACTGGACTTGAACCAGTGACCCTCTGATTAACAGTCAGATGCTCTAACCAACTGAGCTAAGGAGGAATATTTTCTACTTATGTTTTCCTTAATTGCGGTGCAAAGGTACAACTATTTTTGAAACCTGCAAATTTTTAAGCAGAAAAATATTTAATATTTTTTAGTTGTATTGCTAAGTCATTTATTTTCAATAATAATATAAAAAGACTTTACCAAAAATTTAATAGTCTCTCGTGCTACGAGTTTTGGTAAAGTCCTTATTACTATCTATGTAACTCGTATTACTTTTGTACAAAGTAGTGATAGAACCACGGAATGGTTTCAATACCTTTTAGGAAGTTGAAAATACCGTAGTGTTCGTTAGGCGAGTGAATAGCATCGCTATCTAAACCAAAGCCTAAGAGAATAGATTTGCTACCTAATTCTTCTTCAAAAAGAGCTACAATAGGGATACTACCACCTGAACGCACAGGTATAGGCTCTTTCCCGAAGCTCGCTTGGCAGGCTTTTACTGCTGCTTGGTAAGCAGGCGTATCGGTAGGGGTTACATAGCCTTGTCCGCCGTGGTGCGGAGTTACTTTCACGCGCACACCTGCTGGTGCGATACTCTCAAAGTGTTTGGTGAAGAGCTCGGTAATTTCGTGGTTGTCTTGGTTAGGCACTAAGCGCATTGATATTTTGGCATAAGCCTTACTTGGGATAACCGTTTTAGCTCCTTGTCCGGTATAGCCTCCCCAGATACCATTTACATCAAGGGTAGGACGTATAGAGGCACGCTCGGTAGTGGTATAGCCTTTTTCGCCATATACTTCATCGATATCTAAGGCTTTTTTGTAGGCTTCGAGTGAGAAAGGTGCTTTTGCCATTTCATCGCGTTCAGCTTGTGAGAGCTCTTCTACTTTGTCGTAGAAATGCGGAATGGTAATGCGGTTGTTCTCATCGTGCAAAGAAGCAATCATTTTAGTAAGCACGTTGATAGGATTCGCTACCGCACCACCGTATAAACCAGAGTGCAAATCGCGGTTAGCACTGGTAACTTCCACTTCCACATAGCTAAGTCCGCGTAAGCCCGTAGTGATAGAAGGGGTGTCGTTAGCCAGCATACTGGTATCGGAAATGAGAATAATATCGTTTTTGAGTTTTTCGTGGTTGTTTTTTACAAACCAACTAAGGCTTCCTGAGCCTATTTCTTCCTCGCCTTCAATCATAAACTTCACATTGCAAGGGAGCACGTTGTTTTTCACCATATATTCAAGGGCTTTCACGTGCATAAACATTTGCCCCTTGTCGTCGCAAGCCCCACGAGCGAAGATAGCTCCATCAGGGTGAATATCGGTTTTTTTGATAACAGGCTCAAAGGGGTCAGATTCCCAAAGCTCAATAGGGTCGGCGGGTTGTACATCATAGTGTCCATATACTAAAACAGTAGGAAGGGCAGGGTCGATAGTTTTTTCGCCATAAACGATAGGGTAGCCAGGGGTTTCACATATTTCCACCTTGTCGCAACCAGCCTTTTCTAAGGCGTTTTTTACAGCATCGGCAGTGTTGAGCACGTCCTGAGAATAGGCAGCATCGGCACTGATAGAGGGCATTTTAAGCAGTTCTATCAGTTCCGCAATAAAGCGGTCTTTGTTTTCATTGATATAATTTTTTACTGAATCCATATGTCAATTAACAATTTACAATTAATAATTTACAATTCTGCAACCGTAGCAGGGTGTTTTTTTCTTTTTGTGTTATTGTTGTGTGTTTTTAAAAATATGTAGTTATATTCTTTAGTAAAATTATTTGCTAAACAATTCTGAATGAGAACCTAACCTAACTTAACTAAAAGTATTCTTTTCCTCTCTTCATCGTATTGTAGCCAAATGATAAGTAAATCAGGTTCTATATGGCATTCCAAATGTCCTTTATAATTTCCTGTGAGAAAATGGGCTTTCATTGATTTAGGTAAGTTATCTACTCCTCCCTCTTCTAATAAAGCAATAGTATCTTCAATCTTTAGGGCTTTGTTTTTATTACTTCTATACTTTTTATAGTCTTTTTTAAATTGTCCAGTATAAGTTATCTCATATACATTTCTGTTAATATTATCCATAACATAACTTAATCATTTAAAGAGGCTATTAATTCTTTTACATTTGTAAAGTATTTTGTGTTAGGATCGTTTATAAGTTTTTCTGCTTCTTCTAAGGCTTTTTGAGTAGTCTCATTTGGAATGTTTTCTCCCCTTCGTAAACGAGGAGTTTCTTCAAAAGTCTCTATTATTTTAAAGTTGAGACTTTCAAGTACAGATTTAGCATTTTTCAATGAAAGTCCTTTGGGTAAGGCAACTGTAATTGTTTCCATATTTTTCTTCTTTTACGCAACAAAGGTACATTATTTTTCTAAAATACCAAAATTTCATCTATAAAAAGCCAAGCATCACCTCCTTTTGGGGGTGTTTTTACGTTTTTGAGGGTGAGCTTGATATAGCGTGCTTCCGTTGGACTAAACTTCAACACAAAATCTTTTAAGGTGGCTTTCCCTCTCACTACACAAGGCTCGTTGTGAGTTGCTACTTCACGGTAGTTTTTACCGTCGTTTGAAAGAGATACCATAAATTTTACGGGGAAGTAAATACCAGATGCTTGGGCATCCATTACTCCTATGCGCACCTCTCTCACATCAGTAGCCTGCCCCAAATCGAGGGTAAGGGTTACATCGTCGCCTAACCAACCGAGCCATTGCCCATCGTGAAAGTTTTTGGAACCGCGAATGACATTGGTGAGCGTCGCTTCTCCTTGCCCTTGGTAACTCTTGTGATAAAGTGGACTGTAACTTACTTTCTTATCTATCGCTTTGTGGAATGTTACCTCGCCAGTGGTAATGGTGTTGGTCGCCTTTCCACTGAAAACAGTTGCTTTAAAGGTAGTACTTCGATTCAGCGCAATAGGCTGGTGGTATTTCGTAGCTTTCTCTATAGGAGTATCTCCCAAAGCATAGCGAATGTCGGCGTTTGGGACTTCACAGTCTAATTTTAGAAAGATATTCCCCTTTTGGTTTTCAACGGTAGGCACTACTTGGTACATAGAGCGGGCATAGTTTACCTTCATCACGTCCAAACGCTTCATAAAGGCTTGAGTGCGATTTATAAAGTTGTCCCAATTCTTCAAGTTATCGGTTGTCCAACTGATTTCAGTAAGCGCCAACAATCGCGGAAAGAGCATATATTCCGAATGTTCAGTGCTACCTACGTGTTCTGCCCATAAGTTGGCTTGCGTACCCAAAATATTTTTTTGCAGTGCTGGGCTGAGGTTTTCTTTTTCAAAACTGTAATGGTAAAGGGTTTTGAGCGGTAAGTAACCGCCATTGGCTTGAGGCTCATAGTCGGGAAGACCTTGATAGTTGTCTATATAGCAATCGCTAGTGAGGACAACAGGTTTACCTTGTTCGAGGGCTTTTTTACCTACCTCGATACCGCGCCAGTTCATCACCACTGCATTGTTAGCCAAACCCCCGTCCATTATCTCGTCCCAACCTACCAAAGTGCGCCCTTTGGATACTAAGAAATCATCTATACGCTTGATAAAATAACTCTGTAGTTGGTGCACATCTTTTAAGTGGTGGTCTTTCATACGTGTTTGGCATTTAGGGCATTTTTCCCATTCGGTGTGAGTGGCTTCGTCGCCACCTATGTGAATGTATTTACTGGGGAAAAGCTCCATCACTTCGGTAAGTACATCTTCCAAGAAAGTGAAAGTTTCTTCTTGCCCCGCACAATAAATATCGGTGATAGGCCACACCGCGCCTGAGGGTACTCCTATGGGGCGTTTGTGACAAGAGAGTTCGGGGTAAGCCGCTATGGCACTCATTGCGTGGGCAGGCATTTCTATTTCGGGGATTACCGTAATGCCACGTGCAGAGGCGTAGGCTACAATCTCTTTAATATCTTCTTGGGTATAGAAACCTCCGTATTTTTTAGGAGCTGTCGCAGGATTAGCAAAGGCGTTGGCGGAGTTAGGAGTGCGCTCATTCCATAGTTTATCTTCTTGGTCTACACGCCACGCACCTATTTCGGTAAGTTTAGGATACTTTTTAATTTCGATGCGCCAACCTTCATTGTCTACTAAGTGGAAGTGAAAGGTATTGAGCTTGAGCATTGCCATACGGTCGAGGGTTTTCAGTATATATTCCTTGGGGAAGAAATGGCGAGAAACGTCTAGCATCAATCCGCGCCAAGCGTACTGAGGAGCATCAACGATGGTAACTGCGGGCACCGCCCAATCAGTCTTCACAGGTGTAGTGCTTTCAAACTCTTTAGGCAGTAGCTGACGCAGCGTTTCGAGGGCGTAAAGTGCCCCGTTGTAACCACCTGCCTTAATGATAATTTCTTTAGGATTTACAGTGAGAGTGTAACCTTCTTTAGGAAGAGATGTATCAGTGTCAATCACTACATAATTAGTCAAGGGAGCTACTTTTTGTACAGAAAACCTAAATCCCGAAGCCTTCTCAAATTGTTCGAGAAAAGAACGCCTAGCTGGCATCAAAGCAGGGTCAATCACAAAAACAGTTTCCTTAGTAAACCGGAAACTACCCTTACCCATAGTGAGCGATTGGGGTCGCGGAATAACATTAAGGTCACTCTCGGTAAAGGCAACCTCTTTATGAGGAAGTTGGCAAGCAACTACCCATAAAACACTAATGCATAAGATTTTTTTTATTGTCTTCATTGGTTAATTTACGAATTTGCTAATTCTCTTTTATGTAAGATATGCTACCGCAAATCCTACACAAACACTTAAGAACTTTAGCAGGTTAAAGCGATGTCCTTCGGAGTTTTCAAATAAGATAACGGTAGAAATATGCAAGAAAATACCTATTACAATAGCCGAAAGCTCTATGTGGTAACTAATAAGGCTTGGTACTGTATTGCTTAAAAAAGTGCCTAATGGTGTCATTAGGGCAAAGAAGAGTAAAAACAGTGCTGTCTCCCACTTGTTCACTCCTGAATTCACAAAAAAGGTAGTAAGCACAATAGCCACAGGCAGTTTGTGCACGAATATACCATACACAAGGTCGTGATTATGCCCGTGAGATAGCGGGAAACCTTCTAAAATCGAGTGAATACTAAGGCTTATAAACAGTGAGAGCGGGAAAGCACTATGCTGGTATGGGTGTGGGTGCTGGGTGTGACCGTGTTCGGCTCCGTGCGAAAAGAACTCCAAAACAATTTGCAAGAGTACTCCTACTATCACAAATAGCCCTATGTATTTAAAATCGTGCTGCTCATCGTGAGAGTGATATACTTCGGGTATCAGCACGAATACAGTGAGTGCTAATAGGTAAGCGCCACTGAAAGAGAGTAGTAATTTGGTGTATTGCTGTTGGGCAGGTTTAAAAAAGGTAACAAATGAGTAGCCTAATACTACTGCCAGAAAGGGGAGAAGATAATTCATTTTACATTTAATCTCTTACCTGTTTTTTAAAGGTAGCACGGCGAGCAAAGATAACGGGATCAAAGCTCTTCCAGAGTTGCTGAATAGCAATATTTTCTTCGAGTTCAGGTGTAATCACGCAATGAGTAACCCCATTGCGGGTGAATATATCATAATAATAATCGAACAACAAGGCAGGAATACCCTTACTTTGGTATTCGGGGGCTACCCCAATAAGGTAGAACTCCACCGTATCGTGATGTCGTTTCGATTGTAACAAATACCACCAACCCCAAGGGAAAAGTTTGCCTTTTGCCTTTTGTAATGCTTTAGAGAACGAAGGCATCACAATGGCAAAACATATCAGTTTACCGTCCTTATCTTCAATAAAACGTACATACTCAGGATTGATAAAAGGGATATACTTTTGTTTGAAGTACTCTCGCTGACGTTCGCTTATAGGCACGTAGGAGGCTAACTTAGAATAGGTTTCGTTGTAAAGGTCAAACATTGCGTCTACGTGCTTGAGCACTTCTTTAGTAGTAGGCGTATCGATGAACTTTACCCCATAGCGTTTTTTTATGGCTTCAGCTGTTTTCTTAAAAATCTCAGGTTTAGAGTTCTTTACTAAAAATTCCATCTCTACAAAGCCTTTTTCTTTGGTAAAGCCTAATTGCTCTAAATGCCGATTATAATAAGGATAGTTATACCACGTCATCATATTCGAGAGATGGTCGTAACCTTCAGTAAGCAATCCCACTTTGTCCATATTCGAAAAACCTATAGGTCCTTCCATATACTCCAATTGATACTTACGAGCTTTTTCAGCTACTTTATCCAAGAGAACTTGTGTTACTTGTATGTCGTCTATCATATCCAGCCAACCAAAGCGCACTTTCTTTATGTTCTGTTTAAGGTCGTGCTGATTAATAATAGCTACTACGCGCCCTACCATTTTACCTTTCTCATTGTAAGCTCCGTAAAAGAAGGCTTCGGCATTGTCGAATACAGGGTTCTTGGTTTTGTCAAAAGAGGCTACCTCGTCACTGATGAGAGGCGGTACCCAATAAGGGTTGTTTTTGTATAAAGACAAAGGGAACTTCACAAACTCGGTAAGTTCCTTTTTAGTGGTGAGTTCTTTAATCAGGATCGATGGCATTACGTCTGTTTCTTTTAGGTTTTTTCTTGTGTTGTATTTTGGTAGTTTCTATTGTTTCACTCAATACCTTCTTGATATAGCTGTTGTGATTATCGATGCGATAAGAAGCCCCGAACAATCCCATATAGCGTTGTGGGGTATCTTTCCAGCCAAAGCCCATATCGGCATTGAGTTGTATTTTATCGGAAAGCAAGAAGGCAACGCCAAGACGTGTAATCTGGTCGTTGTAATGCTGGCTGTGAATACCTTGATGCTCTGCAAAGATACTAAACCAACCATTGTCTAAGTTATGAGTAACGGTGAACAAATAGCTGTATTCGGTGTTTTTACCGCTTAAGAACCTATCAATGATACCGTTTGCTACCAACACCACACGGGGGATAGGTTCTGCTTGAAAGATAGCTGCTATTTTAGGAGAGAGTGCTGGTATTGACTCGTAGTAATATCGTTTGTTTGGTAAGAAATTCACCCCTGCATAAAGAGATATGGAAGGTGTGAGGTTGCGCCATCTAAAAGAGTTATTAGCCTTCCAACTGTAAATACTCGGCTCTTCATCTAAAAAATCAGGTTTAAAGAGCAAATACTTAGCCCCGATAGTATTGTTCACAAAACCAAAGTGCGAAGTCGTACCGTTAGGTGCAATTGTACGGTCATAAGCAAGAGTACCATTGAGCATCACTTCCAATTCTTCTTTATAAAAACCATAACGCACTGCATAGTTCATTCCAGTAAAATCCATAGAAGTGCCTGTCTCTTTGTGGTGGTTGTGTTCATACCAAAAACCTCCTTCAAATTGTAATACTCTCGCCCCTACTGCATAAGCACTTTGTGAAGTGCCTGGGAGGTTTGAGTTAATAATTTCAGTGTATTGTGCCTTTGCCAAAAACGGAAAAGCACAAAGTATTAGCAAGTATATTTTCTTCATTGTATGTGAATATTTTAGGCGACAAAGGTAGGAAAAATTTTTTTACTATACAACTTTTATAACCTAAACACGTTCTTCTTCACTTTTAACTTCCCTTTTACGTCGTAAACGATACCGTCTTCTTTTAAATAATTTCCTATATTCATTTGCAGAAACTCTTGGTGCGCCACGCAAAGCGCCACTACATCGTTGTGGGTAGGGAGGTTTTGTGGTTTAGTAGCTACCTCAATGCCGTACTCTTCAAGAGCGCGCTTAGGGTCTGCCCAAGGGTCATACACTGTAATATTGTTAGTAAAATTTTCAAGGGTACGGTAGATATCCACTACTTTCGTATTGCGAGTGTCGGGGCAGTTTTCTTTGAATGTAAAACCTAAGAGCAGGATTCGGCTGTCCTTCACAGGCATACCTTGTAAACACAAGCGGTTGATAATCTGATAGGCGATATAGCCTCCCATCGAGTCGTTCGTCTTGCGGGCTTCCATCATTAAGCGTGGCGATACGCCGTGCAGTTTAGCTTTTTGTATGAGGTAGTAAGGGTCTACCCCTATACAGTGTCCACCTACCAGACCAGGACGGAAGGGCAAGAAGTTCCACTTGCTACTCGCTGCATCTATCACCGCATTAGTGTCAATCTCTAAAATATTGAATATCTTTGCTATCTCATTCATAAAGGCGATATTCACATCGCGCTGAGCGTTTTCTATCACTTTGGCGGCTTCGGCTACTTTTATAGACGGGGCAAGGTAAGTGCCTCCCCTCAGCACTGAATTGTAGAGCGTATCTATTTCCTGTGCTACCTCAGGGGTAGAGCCTGAGGTAATCTTGCAGATAGTCTCCACGGTATGGTGCTTATCACCAGGGTTGATGCGCTCGGGCGAGTAACCCACAAAGAAATCGCGGTTGTATGCAAGCCCCGACGCGCTTTCCAAGATAGGCACACACACCTCTTCTGTTACTCCTGGGTAAACCGTCGATTCGTAAATCACTATATCTCCTTTTTTTAGCAATGCGCCTACTGTTTGGCTCGCTTCGCGCAAAGCGGTAAGGTCAGGTTGCTGATAGAGGTCGATAGGTGTAGGTACTGCCACTATGTACACATTGCAATCCTTAGCGTCCTCAGGGTTTGCAGTGCAAATGAGGTGGGTAGCCAATCGTTTTTTAAGAGTTTCACTACCGATTTCGCCCGTAGTGTCAATACCCGTGTTGAGGCTCTCCACTCGCGCCGTATAGGGGTCGTAACCCACTGTGGGATATTTTTTGGCAAACAGACAAGCTAAGGGGAAACCCACATAACCCAGCCCAATAATGCCTATTTTATATGATTTCATCTAAATAATTAACAATTCACAATTAATAATTAACAATCCTTTCCCAAAACTCCGCCTCTTCCGGCTGAGCAGAAAGTTCTCTCCTCTCACCTCCTATTGTCTGAGGTTTATGCCCCAAAGCTTAGTGCCTAAATCATATTATACTGTTTTAGTTTGCGATATAGCGTCCGCTCCGAAATCCCCAAGGCTTTGGCGGTTTCCTTGCGCTTGCCACCGTTGTGTTCTAACGACTTGCGTATCATCTCGCGCTCTTGCTCTTGGAGTGAAAAACGCTCTTCTTCCGCAGCTTCCTCATAGTCGTACACCTCCTCGTGAGATAGGATTTCTTTCTCGGTAGGAGGTACGGGAATGATAGAATAAGCTGGAGAGCTCGCCTCATTCTTGTGTGAATCATTGCCGTAGATGCGGTGAATAAGTCCCTCGTTGTCCTGTTGTACTTGGGCTGAATTGCCGTGTTGTAGCAGTTCAAGGGTAAGCTTTTTCAAGTCGTTGAGGTCAGATTTCATATCGAAAAGCACCTTGTAAAGCAACTCGCGTTCGTTGCTAAAATCACTATCCTGGCGCGCTTGCTGAGGTACAACCTGTGGTAGATTGCTACCCTCATCAGGTAAGTAGGTGCGCAAAATACTCGCTGTAATATCCCTGCGCTGTTCAAGTACCGAAATCTGCTCGGCTACATTGCGCAACTGACGGATATTCCCGCTCCAACGGTAGTTCGTGAGCAGATGTACCGCATCTTCGCTGAGCTTCACAGGAGGCATTTTGTATTTCTCGGCAAAATCCGAAGCAAACTTGCGGAAAAGCAAGTGGATATCCTCTTTGCGTTCGCGCAAAGGAGGCAAATGTATCTCTACTGTGCTGAGTCGGTAGTAAAGGTCTTCGCGAAAACGTCCTTTTTTAATAGCTTCTTGCATTTGCACATTGGTAGCTGCCACAATGCGAACATTCGTCCTCTGCACTACTGACGAACCTACTTTTATGAACTCGCCGTTCTCGAGCACCCGCAAGAGGCGCACTTGGGTAGTGAGGGGCAATTCACCTACCTCGTCTAAGAAGATAGTCCCGCCATCGGCTTCCTCAAAATATCCACTACGGGTAGCGGTAGCTCCCGTAAAAGCCCCTTTTTCGTGACCAAAAAGTTCCGAATCGATAGTCCCTTCGGGGATTGCTCCGCAGTTTACGGCTATGTATTTACCGTGTTTGCGTAGAGACAGCGAGTGAATGATGCGCGGTATAACCTCTTTTCCCACCCCACTTTCTCCGGTAATGAGTACCGAAATGTCAGTAGGGGCTACTTGTATAGCTTTTTCGATAGCGCGATTCAGCTTAGGGTCGTTGCCAATAATGCTAAATCGCTGTTTTATAGCTTGTATATTTTCCACTTTTTTAGTTGAGAGTTTATAAACGGCAAAGGTACGAATATTTTTTTGAATTTATGTCAGTTCGATATAACAAAATGCTATTTTTCAATCGCTTTTCCTCCGCCTTTCTGCCACCACACTTCCACTAAACTTCTCCTACAAATTTGCTAATTTCCCAATTTTCTAATTTACTAATTCTCTTTCCCGTCACACTCCCCCCCTAGTGCCTATGGCCTAAGGCCTAGCACCTCTTCCTCT
>NZ_KB291488.1:0-1287 GCF_000318315.2 Capnocytophaga sp. oral taxon 324 str. F0483
ACTTCGATTTGGTACGTACCGGACTCAATGAGGGGTATCTGTACCTAATAAACGACAACCCCAATGCAACGGACGCTTTTAGAGAGGTAGAAGTGGATAGTTTAGGAAAATTGCGTTATCTGATAGAAGAGGGACATAAAGACGAAGAGTACGAAGATGTACGTGTATTTACCAATAATACCCCTGCATCAGACTATTTGATAGTAGAAAAAGATACGAAATACTGGATAGCTTACTCGCACGTGCAATGGCATTACAAATACCTAAAAGAAATGCTCACCGATGAGCAAAAGCGCAAAAAGCGTATGCAACTTATAGAATGCAAAGCTATTGAGGCAGAGAAAGACGATTTGGCACACGATGTTAAATCGTTTCGATACATAAAGGCAGCCTTTGCGATGGGAGATAGCCGTTTGTACCATTACCAAAACGCATTGGAGCAAATTGTAGAAGATGAGAAACGGCAAAAGGAAGCCAATGAGCCAGAGGTTTACGAAGACCTGTTTATTACCTTAAACGACCCTATGGGCTGTGCTTTTGATATGGGGATAAAACTACGGGAGTTGCACACTCTTCACCAGGCAACCATCACCTCACTACAAACGGGAGAGGACTATTTCGCTATTTTTAAGCGGATGTGGGACGAGACAGGAGAAGCCCCTAACCCTCCTAAAAACAGCAAGGACTATCAATCTCTTTTTGGTACAGCCTTGAGTTTATACCACTTGCTTTACAGCCAAGCTACCGAAGATATGGGAAAAGGGCTAAGAGGCTATGCCAACAAGCAGAGGATTACCAATGTATTGGGTACTGGGGTGAGAGGTTATTACCACGAGGCTATTGAAAAGGTGCGCAAGGACTTTTGCACACTACTGAGCTGCGATTATTTTAAAAAACACCTAAAATTCTTTACCGAAGACCTTAGATGCGTTTATTTAGGCAAATACTTTTTGAGCAACCTTTTGACACTGTTGCAAGAACACGCCCAAGACAAAGACCGCTATATAGACCTTCCGGAAGACTATAAGGGCAACAACGAGCCCCATATAGACCGTTTCTTTGAGGAGGTTACCAAAGAGGGCAGTGTTTTCGATAAGATACTCTCGAGAGAGACTCCCCCAGAATTATTTATTGAGCACGGGGACTTTCTCTCGTTTAATACGACAAGAGATTTGACAATAAGCGTTGTGAAAGTTTCAGAGAGCGTAGCAGAAGCCTTTGCCAAACACTGCCATAGGAAAGCCAGTACCGCAGTGATGCTAAAATACGTATTGGCATTGCCTTACA
>NZ_KB291489.1:0-5690 GCF_000318315.2 Capnocytophaga sp. oral taxon 324 str. F0483
TTAGCCTTACACTACCTGCTGACTCTTATTTCATTTTCTAATTTGCTAATGTTCAAATTTGCTAATTATTTTCCTTTACCACCGATAGCAGGGTCTTTCATTCCCTCTTCAATCATAGTGTAGAATTGGTCGAGCTTAGGCAATATCACAATACGAGTACGACGGTTTAGGGCACGTCCGTTAGCATCACCATTGCTTGCTAAAGGCACGTAATAGCTACGACCGGCTGCAGTCATACGTTCAGGAGCAACTCCAAAGTCTTTTTGTAATACACGTACAATCTCGGTAGCACGCATTACGCTCAAATCCCAGTTGTCACGAATACAACTTGTTTTGATGTTTACGTTATCGGTGTGTCCTTCCACCATAAACTCAAAGTCAGGTTTATTTTTAACCACTTTTGCAACTTTTTCAAGTACGCTCTTTGCGTTTTTAGAAATAGTGTAGCTACCACTGCTGAAAAGCATCTTATCAGAGATATTGATAAATACCACACCTTTTTCTACTTTGATGTCTACGTCTTGGTCGTCTAAGTTACCCAACACTCCTTTGAGGCTTTGTACCAAAGCGAGGTTTATTGAGTCACGACGGGTAACAGCATCGCGCAAATTCTTGATAGTTAAATCTTTTTCACGCAAGCTTTCCAATGATTTTTCAAGGTTCTCAGCACCTTTTTGGGTAAGCGTAGTAAGGTTACCCATATTGTTGATGAGCTGCTGATTGTTTTCTTTGAGCAAGTCGTTCTGGTTTTTCATACTCTCCAACTTGTGAGTCAAGTTGTTCTTTTCGTCTAAACACATATTGAGTTTTACGGTAGCAGTGTTTAGCAAATCCTCAGTCTGTTTGTTTCTTGCTTCTAATTCAGCATACTTCTTTTTGGATACGCACGATGTGGTAATTAATCCCAACACCGACATTGCGATAATAAATTTTTTCATATAGTTTATGTTTTAAAATTAATCAATAGGCAAATGTACGCCTTTTTTTATTATTGTGCAATAAAAATGCCAACTTTTCGTCTTATTTGCTTTTTGGCTTCTCTTTAGCCTTCTCTTTTCCTGCCTTATTCTCTTTTTTAAGCGACGGATTTGCAAGCAGATTTTCCTCCTCGTCTATCTCCTCAGGGGTCTTCATTCCCTTAATTTCTTTGGGTTTTATTTTCTTCTCCGCATCGCTAAAAATCTCTTCTTTACTGCGGATACGTTCATCACCTCGCCATATAAATTCCTTAAACTTACGGTCGTTCACGTGTAATTTATCGTCTGGGTATAAATTCCCCGATGGTTGTGTAATAAACACCGTTTGTTGTATTTGCTGGTCTTTGTTTAAATAGAGCTTAATATGACTACAAGTCAGTTTGTTGATACCTACCAGCTCCTTAGCGTCGTTATACACGTAGTAAATAGACTCGGTATTCTGCAAAAAGTCTATTTGTCGCAAAACATTTTTCTTGAATTTGCCATACAAGAACTTACCTTTCACTTGGTTATAGCCATCGCCCAAACTGTCTTTCTCTACCACCAGTGCGTTGTTAAACACTTTCAAAGAGTCCAATTGCTCGGTCTTCGTATTGGCAATCAGGTGAATATTATCGCCTGTCATTTGGCTTTCGCCCGTCCACGCTACAGGTTTGCCCACCATTTGGGTCAGCCCATTAGCCTCGTCAGAGTGAATTGAATCGCACTTGGCTTGCATATCACTTTTGAAAATACGAGCATCGGGGTAAGCGCGAATCACGCGGTGTTGCGGTTTGCCAGTAACCAAAATGCGCTTGCCGTGCATATACATCGAGTCTTTCTCCACTAATGTGATTACCACTGCTTTTTTAGTGATAAACATCGAATCTTTAGCTTTGTGAATTTCGCCGTAATGCCCTCGTACAAAGGTCTTGTTTACCGTGTCCGAAATGAAGATATTGTTAGAACCCGAAGAAAACTGACGGCGTTTATCAAAATACAAACTATCGCCCACCAAGGTTTTCAGGTCGTATTCTATCTTGGCGTGCTTCATAAAATAACCCAATTGTCGACGCGTATCGTAAAAACCACGCTCGCAATACACTTTGTAGTCAGCGCCCACAATGGTAGTTTTGCCGTAAAAATAGGCGTTGCCCGAATTGTGATAATAGTCCAACACCTGCGAATTAACCGTAAAATCTCTATTGACAATCTTTACCGAATTGGTAAATTGGTTTTTCTTGGTCGTTACGTAATACTTTCCTGTTTTACTGGTGAGCTCATTTTCAGGGTCAGTAATTTTCCCAAAATTGTTGTAATAAGCCTCCTGAGAGTTGCGGTCGAAGAAGAGTTCTTGGGTTTCCAGCGTCATATTCCCATTGCGCAATAGCACGTTCTCGCGGGCTACAGCTGTTTTAGTATTCCCTTTATACGATACGTACTGACTGTTCATTTGTAGCGTGTCGCCTTGTTGTAGCACTACATTGCCGTGTGCAATCACCTCGTTTTTCTCCTCGTAGAGCACAGCCAAATCGCACCACACGTCTAACCCTTGATGTCGAAACTGTACCCGTTGTCCGTCCGATTTAAAGATAGTAGCCCCGGGGTATTTCTCATTGTCAATCGTAAATTCCCCCCCGTAGATAATTTCGATACGGCGGGTCTTGCTATTGTCATTCTGAGCCCAAAGGTTAGTACAAAAGGTTAATAAACAAGTGAATAATATATAGTAATACGTTTTTTTCATTCAAATTCATTCCAATGATGGTGCAAAGATACGAAAATAATCATAAATGCCAATACATCTATGCCCCACACATCAATTTTTATACCATTCTCTTCCAGTTCACAGCCTTTACTGTTTCTATATTCCTCCTTTTTCGTCTCTATATACTTTCGTTTTTCCAGTCTTCTTCCTTCGCTTAATTAACACTTTTTAACTCTTCACCCTTCGCTATTAATCCCTCATTCTTAACTACTTATATACCCTTTCTATACCAATCTTCCAAGATTCGTATAAGCTTCCTATAAGCTCTCTATAAGCTAACTATACCATAACCCTATCTTCGATACTTTCCGATTCCCTCCGAGATTCTCCGATAACACACCTTTACAATCCCTACTCTATTAAAAAAAAATAAGACAATGGTAATAAAACCATTGCCTTATAATAATTATTTTTTGTTCTCTTCTTTGCTCATTCCTTTTTCACTTCTTGTAGCATTACATCACAAGAACAAGATAATAAATATAAAATTAACTGTTTCATTTCCCTTTCTTCCAGTTTTCAAGTTCTTTCTCCTTGTCTGCCCATTCTTTTTTAAGCTCTTCAGCCCATATTAACTCTCTACCTACTTCTTTTTTTATAGCAGGTTCACTGTTATGTGAGTGACGCGGACTTTGAGTGTCGAACAAAAAATCATAACTTCCCGCTACAATGCCTTTGCCCTCTATATAAGCAAAGCGTTCAATGCCACGATGATAAGCCTCTAACCCCGAGCGATTATTCCAAGCAGTGAACGTCCAAAACAGATAAACAGTATCTTTGCCCCGTTTTTCTGTACCCGATAGGTAAATACTTTCAAAACAACGATCCAAGAAAGATTCTTTATCTTCCATCGGTGAAGCATATTTAGTAATATGTGTTCCTTTGTTCAATTCTTTTTTTAACTCAGCATAAGTAACAAAATCTTGTTTTGTATTGATGATGTTACTATCGTTCAAGTGTACTTTTGAAGAATAGTTCATCAATTGAAATACTTCTACTAAACAGGATCTTGCTTTATAATACTTGTCGCCTTCTTTTTTTACTAAAGGGAAGGAGTTTAAGAATTTATTTTTATTACTTCTGCGGACTTCTTCTATCTTAACAACAGCTTTTTCGACCTCTTCCTTAGAGACTTCTACCCAAGAGTTAGCATTGTTCATATCAGGTAATACCGAGATGAGGGTTAAATAATTATAACCAAAGGAAACTCCCTGATTATAAACGTTATACATCTCAATCTCTTTCCCTTCATAAAAAGAATGAGGGCGTAATGTATAGTGTTTTACTTGATAATGAGCGGTAAGGCTATCCAAGAATATATATTTCTGTTCTTGGGCGTTGAGGGCACAAGAACAAAATAATAATAAATATAAAATTAACTGTTTCATATCCCCATTCTCTTTCTCTCTTCTTCTTTTTTAGCCCATTCCTTTTTGAGTTCCTCTGCCCAGAGGAGTTCATTTTCGGGAAGACGTTTTAGTTTACGCCAATTACCTGTTTTATCAATAAAAAAAGGGCCTGGCATAAAATGATTAAAATACACACCTGCCACAATTCCTTTCCCTTTAACATAGCCAAAACGACTTATGTTCGTATGTAAATTCTCGTAAAATTGGTAGAAACAATATATCATATCCCCTCCCCTTTCTTCTATGTTTGAAAGATAAGTATTTTTAAGAAAATCGGGGATTCCACAAAAAGAATCGGTATTTTGTTCAAAAGGGAAATCCTGACAAAGAGGAGATAACTTCCTAAAAAAATCTCTTAAAGCACCAATAGGTGTTATAGGCTGATTGACATTGAGAATAAAACTTTTTGTAGCTATTGGTATGGGAAAAGAGTCGTTTATACAATAAAAATCTTCCACCCAACAATACTTACTTGCATAATATTCTCCCTTTATTTTTTTGACTAATTTTACCTTATTAATATATATATTTTCATTAGAAAATACTCCGAATACTTTATGCATAATTCTTCTAAAAATGTTTTTTGTTGGGAAAAAGTTATTTTTAATAGTTTTATAGTCTATTTTTTCCCAATTTGTTTTGCTATCAAGCTCAGGGAGCACCGAAAAAAGCACTATATAGCAATCATCTTTACTATTCCCGTCATAAAATACATTATACATTTCTATTGTATTCTTAGCTCCATAGGGTGAAGTATCAAGTGTATACTGTTTTACCTTATATTTAGCGGTAAGACTATCAAGCAATATATATTTTTGTTCTTGGGCTTCTATAGCCCAAGAACAAAAAAGTAATATAAATAATAAACGTTTCATAACTTATGAGATTTTAAGGGGTACAAGTTGTTCCACTTTTTCCCAATTTTTGTTGCTCATCTAAATATTTTTCTCTTTCAGACAAAGAATAATCTTCTACCACTCCTGCTTTTGCCATTGCAATGGCTTTCTTCCATAGAAATTCTAGTGCCAGGAAGAGACATAATACCTTTTGCCAAACGCTCTATAAAAGGCGCAAATCTTTCGTGTTTATCTAAAAAAACATATCTTCTAACTTGTTCGCCTCCTATGGAAAGAAATTGTTGTTTAATAAAAGGATATTTTCTATTAAATGCTTCTTGCTCTAATGAAAATGATTCAGCATTTAAATAGCCGTGAATTACTTCGTGGTAAACAGTAGCTAAAACATATTCTTGTGAAGCTCCTTTTATGATATCATCATTTAAGTAAACATCACATTCAAAAGTATTTGCAGTTGTACTTCCCCAAGATTTAGTATAGGCTACATCACCTTTATGTCGAGAGTCTGTTGCAAAAGATTCATTATGAAATGTTATATTATAATTATCATCTGAACCAAACATTCCAAGAATATTAGAAATCTCATTATTCAGTGTCTTAGCTTGGTCTAAAACAGCTTTAGCACAAGGGTTCGTGAATTTATTAATAATCTTTTCTTCTACTTTAGTTCCGTCTGAGCGCATCAAACTGGCTCCTACAC
>NZ_KB291490.1:0-556 GCF_000318315.2 Capnocytophaga sp. oral taxon 324 str. F0483
TAAAAGTAAATGATAAAATATATATAGAACAAACGAATGCTCCAAAAGAATTTTACTGGGATATGTGCATTTTTTTGGCTCTCCTCCTTTCTTATTTCCTTTATAAAATCTTTTTAGACTTTGATAGTATATTGATACGTATTATCAGTGTGATTGTGTATATAGCAATCTGTATAGGGGGGGGGGTATGGTCTTATAGCTCCTTATAGAGAGCTTATCTTAAATAGAGAGGCTGGGACTATCAGCTTACATAAACCTTTTAAGAAAGACAATATTATCATTCCCTTTAATAGGGGTATAGGCTGGTGGAGAATAACGGGCACCAAAAGCAACTTTTCTTTTATACTGTGGTTTTCGCTTAGAGGACAAGGGGGAGAGCTTGCCAGCGTGTATATAGAAGAGTTTTGGGATTTTGTGGTGTGGTATATGGACAAGAACCGCCCCCTACCGCCAGGCACCGCCTTTGACCCTTACCGCGAAGCAGACTTTCAGCGCCGTAAGGCAGAGGGGTTCCCCAAACCACTATACGGTAGCATTATAGAAACCCCCGAGGCTA
>NZ_KB291491.1:0-7050 GCF_000318315.2 Capnocytophaga sp. oral taxon 324 str. F0483
CAAAAGACGGTGCGAGCCACACGGGCAGATAAAGGAAAGACGAAGGAAGAGTCAATTTAAGAGAGACTCATAGCGGAACATAATAGAAAATATACTATTGTAAGAATACTAATAGACTTTTATATACATCAAAAACCAATGAAAAAATTTGATAAAGAAGTGTACCTAAAATGGTACGAGGATATGCTTTTTTGGAGGAAATTTGAAGATAAACTCGCTGCAGTTTATATTCAACAAAAAGTAAGGGGGTTCTTGCACCTATACAACGGTCAAGAAGCGGTAGCTGCAGGTTGTTTGCACGCTATTGACCCTACCAAAGACAAAATGATTACTTCTTACCGTTGCCACGTACACCCTATAGGTTTGGGTGTAGACCCTAAACGTATTATGGCTGAATTGTACGGTAAAGGTACAGGTACTTCTCACGGTTTAGGAGGCTCTATGCACATCTTTTCGAAAGAACATCACTTCTATGGTGGTCACGGTATCGTAGGAGGACAGATTGCATTGGGTGCTGGTTTGGCTTTTGCCGATAAGTACTTCAATAGAGAGGCGGTTACACTTACCTTTATGGGTGATGGTGCGGTGCGCCAAGGAGCTTTTCACGAAACAATGAATATGGCTATGTTGTGGAAATTGCCTGTGGTTTTTATTGTAGAAAACAATCACTACGCAATGGGTACATCGGTGGAAAGAACTGCTAACCACGTGGATATTTGGAAACTCGGGTTGGGTTACCAAATGCCTTGCCAACCGGTAGATGGTATGCACCCTGAAACAGTAGCCGAAGCGGTGTATGAAGCAGTAGAACGCGCTCGCCGTGGAGAAGGTCCCACTTTGCTTGACATTCGTACTTATCGTTATCGTGGACACTCAATGTCGGATGCGCAACACTACCGTACTAAAGAAGAGGTGGAAGAGTACAAAAAACAAGACCCAATCACCAATGTACTTGCGGTTATCAAAGAGAAGAAATATGCTACCGATGCTGAGTTAGAAGCTATCGACGAACGTGTGAAAGAACGTGTGGCTGAGTGTGAGAAATTTGCAGAAGAATCACCTTATCCAGAAACACATATTATGTATGATGTGGTTTACGACCAAGAAAATTACCCTTTCTTGCCCAGTAGATTATAATAAAAAAGGAAACACTAATTAAATATAACAACATAAATGGCAGAAATTATTACTATGCCACGCTTGAGCGACACTATGGAAGAGGGTGTTGTAGCAAAGTGGCTTAAAAAAGTAGGCGATAAAGTAAATGAAGGCGATATCTTAGCAGAAATCGAGACGGATAAAGCTACGATGGAATTTGAATCATTCCATACAGGAACCTTATTGTATATAGGTTTAAAAGAAGGAGAAAGTGCTAAAGTAGATACCTTATTGGCTATCATAGGTAAAGAGGGTGAAGATATTTCGGCACTTATAGCTGGAGGAGCTCAAGCATCGGCTCCTAAAGCTGAAGAAGCAAAACCTGTTGCTGAGGTAACTACGGCTCCTGTTGCTGGTGCTACTATACCAGCAGGAGTAGAAGTGGTAACAATGCCTCGACTCAGTGATACAATGACGGAAGGTACTGTGGCTTCTTGGCTCAAAAAGGTAGGTGATACTGTAAAAGAAGGTGATATCTTAGCTGAAATTGAAACCGATAAGGCTACAATGGAGTTTGAATCATTTTATTCAGGTACTTTATTGTATATAGGTTTAAAAGAAGGAGAAAGTGCAGCAGTAGATTCATTATTGGCGATTATAGGCCCTGCGGGTACTGATGTAGACGCAGTTTTGGCAGCCGTGAAAGCTGGCGGAGCTTCAACTTCGGCTCCTGCAACTCCTAAGGCTGAAAGCAAACCGGCTGAAACAGCCACATCAGCCACTACTTCGGTAGCTAATGCAAACGACCGCGTATTTGCTTCTCCTTTGGCTAAGAAAATAGCACAAGATAAAGGTATTAACCTTACTGAGGTGAAAGGAACAGGTGAAAACGGACGTATTGTGAAGAAAGACGTAGAAAACTTTACACCAAGTGCTAAGGTTGCTACGGCTACTACGGCTACACCTGCAACCGCTAGCGCAGCTATCCCAACTGTAATTCCTGTGGGAGTGGAAGTAACTGAAGAGGTGAAAAACTCACAAATGCGCAAAACGATTGCGAAACGTTTGGCAGAGTCTAAATTCACTGCACCTCACTACTATTTGGCAATAGAAATTGATATGGATAACGCGATGGAATCTCGCGCTCAAATCAACAATTTGCCAGACACCAAAATATCTTTCAACGATATGGTAGTGAAAGCCTGCGCAATGGCACTTAAAAAACACCCTCAAGTAAATACTTCTTGGAAAGGCGATACAACCCTTTACAACAAGCACGTGAATGTAGGGGTGGCTGTGGCTATTGAAGATGGCTTGGTAGTACCTGTTATCAAGTTTACGGATACTTTAACGCTTACTCAAATAGGCGCCTTGGTAAAAGACTTGGCTGGTAAGGCACGCAACAAGAAACTTACTCCTGCCGAAATGGAAGGAAGCACTTTCACCGTGTCTAACTTGGGTATGTTTGGGGTAGATGTATTTACTTCTATCATCAATCAGCCTAACTCTGCTATTCTTTCAGTAGGAGCTATTGTTGAGAAACCCGTAGTGAAAAACGGACAAATAGTAGTAGGTCACACTATGCAAGTAACTCTTGCTTGCGACCACCGTACTATCGACGGGGCTACTGGAGCTCAATTCTTACAAACACTCAAAGCTTATATTGAGAATCCTGTAACAATGCTCGCATAACGAGTGTTGAGGACAGCATATTACAAAAGGGTTGCCTATGTGGGTAGCCCTTTTTTGTTATGAGAATAGATGAAAAAAGTAATAATGCAATAGATTGATAATTAATGTAATAAAAAGAAGAAGGTAAAATAATAATCGATTTCTTTACGAAAGATTTTGAAAGTATAGAAGTTTTATTTATCTTTGCTATAAGAAAACAAAAAAAATAATTGCAATGAGTGTATTAGTTAATAAGAATTCAAAAGTAATAGTACAAGGTTTCACAGGAAGCGAAGGTACTTTTCACGCTGAACAAATGATTGCATATGGCACTAATGTGGTAGGAGGAATTACCCCTAATAAAGGAGGTCAAACACATTTAGGGAAGCCAGTGTTTAACACGGTAGCTGATGCTGTGAAGGCAACAGGAGCTGATGTATCTATTATTTTTGTACCACCCGCTTTTGCAGCTGATGCTATTATGGAAGCTGCTGATGCAGGGATAAAAGTAATTATTACTATTACAGAAGGGATTCCGGTAGCTGATATGGTGAAAGTAGCAGCCTACATAAAGAATAGAGATTGCCGCTTGGTAGGTCCTAACTGTCCAGGAGTGATTACGCCTGAAGAAGCAAAAGTAGGTATTATGCCAGGCTTTATCTTTAAGAAAGGACACGTGGGGATAGTTTCGAAATCAGGGACACTTACCTATGAGGCAGCTGACCAAATTGTAAGGCAAGGATTAGGGATTACCACAGCTATTGGTATTGGAGGAGACCCTATTATTGGTACTACTACTAAAGAGGCTGTAGAATTATTGATGAATGACCCAGAGACTCATTGTATTGTGATGATAGGTGAAATAGGTGGACAGTTAGAGCCAGAAGCAGCCCGATGGATAAAAGCCAATGGCAATAAAAAGCCTGTAGTTAGTTTTATAGCAGGAGAAACAGCTCCTAAAGGAAGAACAATGGGACACGCCGGGGCTATAGTAGGAGGTGCTGATGATACTGCTGAAGCTAAAAAACGTATTTTACGCGAATGTGGTGTTCACGTAGTAGATTCGCCTGCTAAAATAGGGGAGAAGGTAGCTGAAATAATGAAAAAATAGCATTTGTTAATAATTTATGAAAAAACTAATACTTATTGTTTTGTTTAGCACTATTATTTCATTTTTTAATTCATTATTTGCACAAAAGAAGCTTCAAGATGTAGATGTATTTAAAAGAAATCCTTCTGAAGTAATCTCGTTTGACGATGCACGTACTGAAGCTGAGAAAATATTACAATACCTAATACAAGAACAAATCATACCAGGAGCCTCTGTAACTGTAGCCAAACAAGGGAAAATAATATGGCAAAGAGGTTATGGATATGCTGATATTACTAAAAAGACAACTATTGACCCTAAGAATACGCTATTTAGGGTAGCGAGTATGTCGAAAGCTATTACAGGAATGGTACTGGCTAGACTGCAAGAGCAAAAGAAGTTTGACTGGAATACTTCAATTTATGAATATATACCTGATTACCCGCAAAAGCCTTTTGATTTTACCGTGAAACAACTTGCAGGACACTTAGCAGGCATACGCACTTATAGGGCTAATGAATATACTTTAAATAAAGCTTACAGTATTGAACAGGGAGTGAATTTATTTAAAGATGACATATTACAGTCGGCACCAGGAACAAAGTTTTTGTATAGTAGCTACGGTATAAATTTGATTTCATTGGCTATAGAAAAGTGTTTGAATGAGAAGTTTGAGAATGTGGCTAAAGAGGAAGTGTTTAAGCCTTTGAATATGTGGCGCACTTTCCCTGATAGAGGAAAAATAATTAAAGATGAGGCTACACCTTATTCAAGGTCTAAAAAAGGAGGACTCACCAAAGCCCCTGATGTGAATAACTACTTTAAGCTGGCAGGAGGAGGCTTTCTTTCTACTTCTAACGATATTGCTAAAATGGGAATTGCTATAGAGCGCCATAATTTTCTTTCTCAGCCTATAGAAAACGAGATGCTAAAAAAGCAATGTACTTTTGATGATACTGAGGTGAGTTATGGTATATGTTGGCAAAACCAGCGAGACTGGAATGGGCGTGATTATTTTGGACACACAGGAATGGGAGTGGGAGGTTACGGTTGGCTATCAGTATACCCTAATGAGCAACTGGTAATTGTATTGCTGTTTAATGTAACTGACCCGCAAATTAATATCTACTTACAACGCTTAACCGACTTTATTATTGAAGGGGCAGAGCGTATTCCTAATCAGTATTAAAAAAATCCTTTTGTGATATCTTTGGTATCACAAAAGGATTTTTTAGAAATGAAAATTGATTAACAAAATTCATTATAGGCTTGTTGGAGATTTTCAGCGATAGCTTCAGCCATTCTACCTTCGATGTGATGGCGTTCCAACATATGCACTAATTCACCATCTTTAAACAGAGCTATACTAGGAGAGGAGGGAGGAAAAGGAAGCATAAAGTTACGAGCTTCTTCAGTAGCCTCTCTATCGACCCCAGCAAAAACAGTGGTAAGATGGTCGGGTTTCTTAGCGTTTTGCAAGCTGTAGATTACTGCAGGGCGCGCATTACGGGCAGCACAACCGCATACAGAGTTTACTACCACGAGGGTAGTACCTGCTCTTTTCAGTGCTTCTCTTACAGCCTCAGCTGTTTTTAATTCTTCAAAACCAACCGCTGTTAGTTCTTCTATCATTGGTTTTACCAATTCAGGTGGATACATAATACTTCGTTTTTAAAATTGGGGACAAAGGTACTAAAAAAAATTATATTACTAATTATTTTGCCAATTGGATTTAATGTAGTACTTTTGAGCCATTAACTAATATTATTTTAAATGGCAAAAATTACGACTGCTCAAGAAGCCTTAAAGGTTGTAAAGAGTGGTGACTTTGTTTATATTCACGGAGGCGCTGCTGTACCTGAAATACTTGTAGATGCTCTTGTAGAGCGTGCATCAGAACTACGCAATGTAAGTATAGGGCACATTCACATTGAGGGAGACGCTCCTTATGCTGACCCTAAATACAAGGATAGTTTTTATGTAAATTCTTTTTTTCTGTCGAGGAATGTGCGAGATATTATGAAAAATGGGAATGGTTCCTATACCCCTATTTTTTTAAGTGATATGCCTTTATTATTTGATAGGAAGCACGTTAAAGTAGATGTAGTGCTTATACAAGTATCGCCTCCTGATAAGTTTGGTTTTTGTTCTATGGGTGTGAGTGTAGAGGCTTGTAAATCGGCGATACGCAATGCAAAATATGTGATTGCAAAAGTAAACAAGCAAATGCCTCGTACTTACGGTGACGCCCTTCTACATATTGATGAAATAGACTTCTTAGTAGAACACGATGCTCCTATCTTCTCATTGCATCTTACAGAACCTGATACTATTGAAAAACAAATAGCCCGACATATTGTGCCTCTTATTGAGGACGGTAGTACATTGCAATTGGGTATTGGTAACATTCCTAATGCTACTTTGGGAGAGATGGGACACCTAAAAAACTTAGGTATTCATACAGAACTGCTCACAGAAGGAGTGCTTGATTTGGTGAAAAAGGGCGTGATTAATGGTTATGAAAAGAAGATAGACAAAGGCAAGATTATAGCTTCGTTTGTGATGGGTACACAAGAGTTATATGATTTTATTGACAAGAACCCATCAGTGGAAATAGCTGAAGCTTCGTACACTAATGAGGTGTCGGTGATACGTCAGAACCCGAAAATGATATCTATCAATTCAGCAATAGAGGTGGATCTTACGGGGCAGGTGTGTGCTGATTCTATTGGAACGGCTATTTATTCAGGATTTGGTGGACAGATAGACTTTGTAAGAGGTGCAATGCTTAGTGAAGGAGGTAAATCAATCATTGCGTTTCCTTCGACCACAAACAAAGGAGAGAGCAAGATTGTGCCTTTCCTTAAACAAGGGGCAGGTGTGGTAACCACTCGTGCTCACGTGCAGTATATCGTTACTGAATATGGTGTGGCTGAGCTCTTTGGCAAGAATTTATGTGAAAGGGCTAAGGCATTGATTGCAATAGCGCACCCTAACCACCGTGAAAACTTAGAGAGGAGTTTTATGATGAAGTAGGGTAGTACGAGTTGCAATTAGCAAATGAGGTGCGAGCCGCACGGGCGATTAACTTTGCCAAAGTTTGAGATGAAAAAGCGATGTGTTGGGACGGTTAGGAGTATTCGGAAGGAAACGGAGGAGAACGGAAGAGAGCTGAGAAGAATTTTGGTGAA
>NZ_KB291491.1:7070-47859 GCF_000318315.2 Capnocytophaga sp. oral taxon 324 str. F0483
TATCATACAACAAGGCTAAAAATGTTAAAAACGGAGTTTCGAGGCGAAAGAAAGAGGAAGAGGTACTAGGCCTTAGGCCATAGGTACTAGGGGGAGTGTGACGGTAAAGACGGAGTAAAGAAGAAAGTAAGAAAGAGGTAATTTTTATGGCACACCTATTGTAATACATAGGAAGCAGTGTACATTTTGTAGTATATAAGAAATTGATTTTAAACTGTATAGATATAATGAGAATATTTATATAGATAAGTGGCTACTGACAAAATGGCATATAGTAACGATCTAAATATGAATATAGGAAATTTTGACAGCCTTTTGGCTGAACATATAGACGAAGATACAGAGTTCATTCCGCTTCTTACTTTGGAAGATGAAGAAGAGATAGAACGCGAACGCATACCACACGTGTTACCTATTCTTCCCTTGAAAAACACTGTGCTATTTCCAGGAGTAGTAGTGCCTATCAGTGCGGGGAGAGATGCGTCTATTCACCTTATCAACGAGGCATATGCTACTACTAAGACTATTGGTGTTGTAGCTCAATTAGACGAGAAGACCGAAATACCCGAGGGCAAAGACCTTTTCCGTTTTGGTACGGTAGCCCGTATTCTCAGAGTATTGAAAATGCCTGACGGCAATGTAACTATTATCATTCAAGGTAAAAAGCGCTTCGAGATAGAGAGTATTGTAGAAGAAAAGCCGTACATCAAAGCGATGATAAAAGAGATGCCGGATGTGAAACCCGAAGCGAACGATAAGGAGTTTGAAGCGACTATTGAAGCTGTGAAAGACCTCTCTATCAAGATTGTACAAGAAAATCCGAATATCCCTTCGGAAGCGGCTTTTGCTATTAGGAATATAGAGAGCACATCGTTCCTTATTAACTTTATATCGTCCAATATGAATGCTACCGTTTTGGAAAAGCAAGGCGTATTGGAAATTGACGAACTAAAAGAGCGCGCTACGGCTATCTTAAAATATTTGAATATCGACTTGCAACGCCTTACCTTGCGTAACGAAGTACAGTCGAAAACGCGTATTGATATCGACCAGCAACAGCGTGAATACTTCTTGCACCAGCAGATGCGCACCATTCAGGAAGAATTAGGAGGCGTGTCGTACGAGCAAGAGATGGAAGAGCTGAAAAAGAAAGCTAAAACCAAGAAGTGGGACGACAAGATAAAAGAGCTTTTTGAAAAGGAACTGAGCAAATTGCAACGTACCAATCCTAATAGTCCAGATTATGGCATTCAGCGTAATTACTTAGAAGTATTATTGGAATTGCCTTGGAATGAGTATTCTAAAGACAACTTTGACCTAAAACGCGCTCAGAAAATTCTTGATAAGGAACACTACGGATTAGAAGAGGTGAAACGCCGTATCATAGAGTATTTGGCGGTGCTTAAACTCCGTAATGATATGAAATCACCTATCTTGTGCTTCTATGGACCTCCTGGGGTAGGGAAGACCTCCTTAGGACGCTCTATTGCCAAAGCTTTGAGCCGTGAGTACGTGCGTATGTCGTTAGGAGGTTTGCACGATGAGGCTGAGATACGCGGTCACCGCAAAACCTATATTGGGGCAATGCCGGGGCGTATTTTGCAACAGCTTAAAAAAGCTAAGACTTCCAACCCTGTATTTGTATTAGATGAGATAGATAAATTAGGAAACAATAGTTACCAAGGCGATCCTTCTTCGGCTATGCTAGAAGTGCTCGACCCTGAGCAAAATAAAGAGTTTTACGACAACTTCCTCGAGATGGGTTACGACCTTTCTAAGGTGATGTTCATCGCTACTGCGAACGACCTTTCGACCATACAGCCTGCTTTGCTAGACCGTATGGAACTCATCAACGTAACGGGTTATACCATAGAGGAAAAGACCGAGATAGCTAAACGCCACTTATTACCTAAGCAACTCAAAGAACACGGTATGAAAACTACTGACTTGCAATTAGGCAAAAAGGAAATAGAACGTATTGTGGAAGGTTATACTCGCGAATCGGGGGTACGCGCTTTGGAAAAAGAAATAGCGAAAGTAGTGCGCTACGGAGCTAAAAACTTAGCAATGGAAGAAGCCTATGACCCTAAACTTACCATAGAGACCATAGAAAAAATATTGGGACCTGCCCGCTTAGAACGCGATAAATACGAAGATAACGAGGTAGCTGGCGTAGTTACTGGATTGGCGTGGACGAGTGTAGGAGGAGATATTCTGTTTATAGAATCTGCCTTATCGAAAGGTAAGGGGGTGCTTAATATCACGGGTAATTTAGGTCAGGTGATGAAAGAATCGGCTACTATTGCTTTGGAATACCTAAAAGCCAATGCTGAGCGCTATAACCTCAATGTGAAACTCTTTGATAGTTACGATGTGCATATACACGTACCCGAAGGGGCAACCCCTAAAGATGGTCCGAGTGCGGGTATTGCGATGCTTACCTCACTAATGTCGCTCTTTACTCAAAAGAGAGTGAAAAAACACTTGGCAATGACCGGAGAGATTACTTTGCGTGGAAAGGTACTACCGGTAGGTGGACTTAAAGAGAAGATTTTGGCAGGGAAACGCGCAGGTATTAAAGAATATATTTTGTGCAAAGACAACGAGAAAGATATCTTGGAAATCAAACAAGAATACCTTAAAGGACTTACTTTTCATTATGTAACGGATATGGAAGAAGTGATACGTTTGGCAATTACCAATCAAGATGTAAAACACAAAAAAGTTTTAACCTTTGAGTAATAATTAGTACTTTTGCACTTTCATAAGATAAAGAACAATGAATAAAAATCAAGAAGAAGATATATTAGGAGATAACCATATAGCAACTTCGGCAGTTACACCACTTAGAGCAGATGCTTTTCAGATGAGTGAAACCGAAAAGATAGCAGAAATAGAAACTCACGTACGTGCTATTTTGCATACTTTGGGAATGGATTTAACCGATGATAGTTTGAAAGGCACTCCCAGACGTGTAGCTAAGATGTTTGTAAAAGAGATTTTTGGAGGCTTATTACCAGAGCGCAAACCTTCGATGTCTACTTTTGAGAACTCTTACCATTATGGTGAGATGTTGGTAGAGAAGAATATTGTAGTGTATTCCACTTGTGAACACCACTTGTTACCTATTGTAGGGCGTGCTCACGTAGGCTATATTTCTAACGGTAAAGTGTTAGGGCTTTCGAAGATGAATCGTATTGTAGAGTACTATGCAAAACGTCCGCAAGTGCAGGAACGCCTTACGATGCAAATAGTACAAGAGATGCAACGCGCTCTCGGTACCGAAGATGTGGCTTGTATTATAGATGCCAAACACCTATGTGTGAACTCTCGCGGTATAGAAGATATTGATAGCAGTACGGTTACTGCTGAGTTTGGTGGTAAATTCAAAGACCCTGAGGTAAGAAAGGAGTTCTTAGAATATATAAAATTAGACACGAGATTCCATTAAACTAATGTAAGTTTGATGTAAGGAGATGATGTTGTGCCTCAGAACGCTGTAGCACGGCAGGCAATAGAAAATAATATTTGTTATATTGAGCAGATGTTAATTAAAAGAATAAAATACCCCTAAAAGTTTAGATACTTTTAGGGGTATTTTTTATGAATAAAGATTTTAGGAGAGAGAAAGGTAAAGAATAGTAGTTTAAATATTGAATTTTAAAAGTTTATAGATGAAATAGGGAGCTATTTTTTAGCTGTGAAATAGGAAGAAATTATAAGTAAATTTCATATATTGAGCTAAAAAAAGGAGTAGATTATTTTAAATCAAAAATAAATTTGTATATTTGCACCTAATTTAATAAAACTAACTAATATTATTTATATGTCAAACGACATCCGCATTCGAAAAGGGTTAGACATACACTTGGAAGGCGAAGCTGATAAAACTACACAACAGCTTCCGCTTGCCTCTTTGTATGGTATTAAACCCAATGATTTTCACGGTGTTATTCCTAAGCTTTTATTGCGTGAGGGTAATGAAGTGAAAGCAGGTGAAGCACTATTCTTTTCAAAGAGTGATGAGCGTGTTTTGTTCCCTTCTCCGGTAAGTGGTACCATCAAGGAGATTGTACGAGGTGAGCGTCGTAGAGTGTTGGAAATACACATTGCGCCCAGTCAAGAACAAACCTTCAAAGACTATGGGAAGAAAGACGTAGAAGAGATGCAGGGTGAAGATATTAAGGCACACCTTCTTTCAGCAGGTTGCTGGCCTTTTATCAAACAACGCCCTTATGACGTGATTGCCAATCCCGACGGGAAGCCTAAGGCTATCTTTGTGTCGGCTTGCAAAACCAATCCGCTCGCTCCCGATTACGACTATGTGCTCAAAGGAAAAGAGCAAGTTCTGCAAACCGCTCTTACCGCCTTAGCTAAACTCACCACAGGGAAAGTACACGTGTCTGTTTTCAAAGACAGCTCGTTGTCACCTTTCCGCAACCTTAAGGGCATAGTGGTGCACAATGTGTCAGGACCTCACCCAGCAGGGAACGTCAGTACACAAATTGCCCAAATCAGTCCGATAAACAAAGGTGAAGTGGTATGGGTGGTGACGCCTCAAGATTTGGTGGTGATAGGAGAACTCTTCTTAACAGGTAAAGTGAACCTCACTCGTACAGTAGCTCTTACAGGTTCGCGCATTGAGAAACCTCACTATGTTACAGCCCTTGCTGGAGCTCAAATCAGTGGCATCGTGGGTAGCCAGGTAAAAGACGTGGCTGCAACCCGTATTATTAGCGGTGATGTGCTTACTGGTACTAAGGTGAGTGAAACAGGCTTCTTAGGTTTTTACGACGACCAAATTACAGCAATTCCCGAAGGAAATGATTATGATTTGTTCGGTTGGGCAAAACCAGTAGCCAACAAGATTTCGCTTACACGTTCGCTTACTTTCTCGTGGTTGAACCCTAAGAAAAAGTACGACCTCAATACCAATACCAATGGTGAACAACGCGCTTTTGTGGTAACAGGTATGTACGAAAAGGTTTTCCCGTTGGATATTTATCCGATGCAACTGCTCAAAGCCTGCTTGTATAAGGATTTGGACGAGTTGGAAAACTTAGGAGCTTACGAAGTAGCACCAGAAGATTTTGCACTTACTGAATTTGTATGTGTATCTAAACAACCACATCAGCAAATTATCAGAGATGGACTTGATTTAATGATGGCGGAATTAGGTTGATTCATATAAAAGTAAGTAAACAGTTTTAAATAATTGAAATATGTCTAATTATTACAAACCTTCAGGGAAGTTTTCACCTATATCATTTGTGTATTTCATATTAGTATGTACAGTAGCATTGCCTATATTAGCAACCATCTATGCGTACTTAATATGGTATATCCCAATTATATATCTTAACTTCTTAGTAACATTTGGTTTTGGTTTTGCTATAGCCATTACTGTTGGTTATTTAGTAGTTAGATTGGGTAAAGTACGTAATTATGGCTTAGCTATTTTGTTTGCTCTCATAGCATCACTTGTTGCTTATTATCTGCAATGGGTAGTATGGGCTGATTTGGCTATCAATACAAGTGAAGTGTATGGTAATAAGTAAATAGGTGTAGCTGTAAGTAATGTGCAAATTGAACAATTGCTATACTTATTAGGGCATCCGTCAGACCTTTTTGGATTGATAGGACTTATCAATGAAGAAGGGACGTGGGCTATAAAGGGGAATACTGTGAGTGGAGTTTTCCTTACCATTATTTGGGTAATTGAATTCTTAGTAATTGTGATTATGGGAATAGTTGCCTCTGTAGGTAGAGCTAAAGAGCCTTTTAACGAGCTTGCAGATGAGTGGTTTAAAGAAGAAGAATTACCTGCTTTTTCTTATATAGAAAATGTAAGTGACTTTAAACAACAAGCTGAACAAGGTAATTGGGAACAACTTTTTACAGTTATTCAAAGAGGTGATAAAGGAACTAACCATAGTGTTTTTACCTTATATACCTCGGCTAATGAGTATTATCTTTCAGTTTCTAAGGCTACAGCAAAAAAGAATAAGAAAGATAAGATAGAGTTTGATACCGAAGATTTTATAAAATATCTCAGTATTGATAAAACTGTTTATGACTTATTGAAAAGTAAAATCTAAACATTATGGCACGTCCGCAATCTAAATTAGGGCTTGTAGTATCAGCAGAAAGAAATTACAATGAATTGATTTCTTTGATTGATACTATTCCCGAAGACAAACGAGAAAAGGAGTTTCCTAAGGGAACAATGAATCGAAATCTCCGAGATGTACTCGGGCATTTATATCATTGGCATTTGCTTTTTTTATCTTGGTATGAGGAAGGAATGAAAGGAGGTAAACCTAAAATACCCAAAGAGGGTTATACTATGAAAGACACTCCTAAATTAAATCGAGAGATATGGAAGAGTTGCCAAAAAGTACCGTTTTCTAAAATGTTTTCTCTGTTTAAAGATTCACATAGTAAGGTTTTTCATATTATAGAAAGTCATACTGATGAGGAACTTTTTACAAAGAAAAGATATCCTTGGACGAAGACAACTTCGTTAGGTTCTTATTTAGTTTCGGCAACATCAAGTCATTACGATTGGGCTTTAAAACTAATTCGTAAATCAATAAAAAAGAATAATTACTTATCATCAAGAAAATGAGTTTAAAAAGTAAATTAAATACATTAAAAGAAAAGTATAAAGGAACGAAGATGGAGACGACTTTCAACGCCCTCCACACATTCCTCTATACGCCTAATGAGGTAACCCACGGAGGTACCCACATTAAGGCTGCTGACGACCTAAAACGAACAATGAATATGGTGGTTTTGGCACTAATTCCTTGTTTGATTTTTGGTATTTTCAATATAGGTTACCAGCACGAAGTGGCTTTCGGTCACTTAACGCACCCCGCTGAAGGCTTAGCTTTTTGTAGTGGAGATTTTTGGAATTGGACAAATTTTAGTATTGGTTTTATAAAAGTACTTCCTCTTGTAGTAGTGTCGTACGTAGTAGGGTTGGGCATTGAGTTTATCTTTGCTACCATTCGTGGTCACGAAGTAGAGGAAGGATACTTGGTAACCGGTATGTTGGTGCCACTTATCGTTCCAGTAGATATTCCACTTTGGATGCTTGCTGTAGCAGTAGCCTTTGGAGTAATCATCGGTAAAGAGGTATTCGGGGGTACAGGTATGAATATCTTAAACCCTGCGCTTACTATTCGCGCCTTCTTATTCTTTGCTTATCCTACTTCAATGACAGGGGATAAAGTATGGGTAACAGGTGTATTAGATCGTTCTAAAGAAATTGCTGCTGGAGCAAACTTAGATGCGGTTTCAGGCGAAACCATCTTGGGTAACTTGGCACAAGGACACCCTATTCACTACACCGATTCTGACCTTCTTTTCGGGTTTATCCCAGGTTCAGTAGGTGAAACTTCTACTATCATTATCCTCTTAGCAGGTTTATTCCTCATCTATACTAAAATTGCTTCTTGGCGTGTGATGGTTAGTATGTTTATAGGAGCTTGGGTAATGGGCGCTATCTTCAATGCTTTAGCACCAAGTATGGTAGGTACTCAGTTCTACACTATTTGGAGTGTACCAGCTTATCAACACTTGCTCATTGGAGGTTTGGCTTTCGGAGCTGTATTTATGGCTACCGACCCAGTTACAGCAGCACAAACGAATACTGGTAAGTATATCTATGGCTTCTTAGCTGGTTTCATTGCTATTGCTATCCGTTGCTTCAACCCTGCTTATCCTGAAGGGGTAATGCTTGCTATCCTATTAATGAACGTATTGGCTCCTACTATCGACCATTTTGTAGTACAAGCTAATGTATCTCGTCGTAAAAAACGTTTAAAAACAGTTACTAAAACCGCATAAATTATGGCAGTAAAAACAGAAAGTAATTCGTATACAGTGATTTTCGCCATTATAATGGTGGTAATCGTAGGAGCTTTGCTCGCTGGTATTTCGTCAGCATTGAGCAGCGATATCAGTAACAATAAAAAGTTAGAAAAGAAACAAAACATTCTCTACGCTATGGGTGTAAATCACAACCAAGGTGAGCTCGGAGGTGGTAAAGTAGAGTTTCTTTCTACAACTGATGCTGAAAAAGAGTTCCCTAACTATGTGAAAGAACAATACCTTATCAAAGGGAAAACCGCTGAAAAAGTAGAAGGTGCTAACGACCTTATCAACTTTAACGGTCATCGCGAAGGTTTGCCTCTTTATGTAGGTGAAAAAGATGGAACTACCCTCTACATCATTCCCGTAAACGGACGTGGTTTGTGGGATGCTATTTGGGGATATATAGCCGTAGATAAAGACCTTATCGTACGTGGCGTTTTCTTTGACCACAAGGGAGAAACTGCTGGTTTGGGAGCTAATATCAAAGAACGTTTCTTTATGGACGACTTTATCGGGGAACATTTATTGGATGCTGCTGGTAACTTCCAAAGCATTCAAATTTCAAAAAGCAATGGTGACCCTGAAAACAAACGTAAAGAAGATGGGAAAATAGATGCTATTGCAGGAGCTACCCTTACTGGTAATGGAGTGCAAGCAATGATACGCGATGGCATAGAGCCTTATATATCCTATATTAAAAGTTTAAACAAATAAGAGACTATGGGACTATCAAAAAAAGATACAAAATTAGTAACCGACCCTCTATGGGATAACAACCCCGTAACGGTACAAGTATTAGGAATTTGTTCAGCTTTAGCGATTACAGCGCAATTGAGAGCCGCTATTGTAATGAGTCTTTCCTTTACCTTTGTACTTGTAATGGGTAACGTAACCATTTCTTTACTTAGAAATGTAATACCACCTAAAATCCGTATCATTGCCCAGCTAATTGTAGCAGCTGCTTTGGTAATCGTGGTGGACTTTGTGCTGAAAGCCTATGTGTACGACCTTAGCAAACAGCTATCGGTATATGTAGGGCTTATCATCACTAACTGTATTTTGATGGGACGCTTTGAGGCGTTTGCCTTAGGAAATCCTCCAGGAAAATCGTTCTTAGATGCTATTGGTAATGCAGGTGGTTATTCTATCGCTTTGCTTATCGTCGCCTTCTTCCGTGAACTATTAGGTTCAGGCACTTTGCTCGGTTTCCAAGTATTAGGAGACCCTATTAAGAAAACAGGTGTATATGCTTGGGGCTATGAAAACAACGGTTTTATGTTGTTAGCGCCTATGGCATTAGTAACTTACGGTATAGTAGTGTGGGTACAACGTTCACGTAATAAAGCCTTGATAGAAGACAGTCATTAATCATTTAAAAAGAAAAGAAAATGTTAGAATATTTAACACTGATTTTTAAATCGGTATTCGTAGAGAATATGATTTTCGCTACCTTCTTAGGTATGTGTTCGTACTTGGCTGTATCTAAAAAAGTATCTACTGCCATAGGCTTAGGAGCTGCTGTTATTTTTGTACAGACTCTTACCGTACCTATGAACTACTTGTTGAACCAGTATATCCTCAAAGAAGGTGCTTTAGCTTGGTTAGGTCCAGAGTATGCTAATTATGATTTGAGCTTTCTTACCTATATCTTATTCATTGCCACTGTAGCTACGATGGTGCAGTTGGTAGAGATTATTGTAGAGAAGTTTTCTCCATCGTTATATAACTCGTTGGGTATTTTCTTGCCTTTGATAGCCGTAAACTGTGCTATCTTGGGAGGGTCACTCTTTATGCAATCACGTGAGGAAACTATTCACTCTTTTGGTCTTTCAGTAGCCTACGGGTTCAGTTCAGGATTGGGATGGGCTATCGCTATCTTAGCGTTGGCAGCTATCCGTGAGAAAATACGTTATTCACACGTACCTGCACCCTTGCGTGGCTTGGGTATCACCTTTATCACTACAGGGCTTATGGCTATCGGCTTTATGAGTTTTGGTGGTATGCTTACAGGTGGTAGCAGCAAAAAGGAAGCTAAAGAAGCTCCTAAACAAGAGACTACTATCCAACAAGAAGTTAAAACTGATAAATTAGCTCATAACACAAAAGATTTAAGCAATGATATTAGCAAGTGAAATATTAACAACTATTACGGTAACGGTAATAGGATTATTGGTAATAATCCTGCTGTTAGTAGCTATTTTGCTTTACGTAAAACAGAAACTAACCCCATCGGGACCTGTGAAAATTACAATTAATAAAGACAAAGTAATTGAAGTGCCTATCGGCGGTTCATTGCTTTCTACTTTGGGTAACGAGAAGATTTTCTTGCCATCAGCTTGTGGTGGTAAGGGGTCTTGCTTACAATGTAAATGCCACGTGTATGAGGGAGGAGGAGAGGCTCTTCCTACAGAAACGCCTCACTTTACAAAGAAGGAACTCAAAGAAGGTATGCGTTTAGCTTGCCAAGTGAAAGTAAAACAAGATATGCAAATAGGCGTACCAGAACAAGTGTTTGGTATCAAGAAATGGGAAGCTACTGTAGTGAGCAACTATAATGTGGCTTCGTTTATTAAAGAGTTTGTGGTAGAACTCCCAGAAGATATGGACTACAAACCAGGAGGATACATTCAGATTGAAATTCCTGCTTGTGAAGTGAAATATTCCGATATTGACATCACTGCACACCCTAAAGAACACCCAGGAGAGCCTGATAAGTTCAGAATGGAGTGGGATAAGTTTAAATTATGGCCTCTTGTAATGAAGAATCCGGAACCGGCAGAGCGTGCTTACTCTATGGCTTCCTATCCAGCAGAGGGACGCCGTATAATGTTGAACGTGCGTATCGCTACGCCTCCTTTTGATAGAGCTAAAGGAGGATGGATGGACGTAAATCCTGGGGTAGCTTCTTCTTATATCTTCTCACGTAAACCAGGTGACAAGGTAACCATCTCAGGGCCTTATGGTGAGTTCTTCATCAATGATTCTAACGCTGAGATGTTATATGTAGGAGGAGGAGCTGGTATGGCGCCTATGCGTTCGCACTTGTATCACCTTTTTAAAACCTTAAAAACTAATAGGAAAGTTACTTATTGGTACGGAGGTCGTTCAAAACGCGAGTTGTTCTATGTAGAACATTTCCGTGAATTAGAGCGCGAGTTTCCTAACTTTAGATTCTTTATTGTACTTTCTGAACCACTACCTGAAGACAACTGGAAAGTGAAGAAAGATATTAATGATCCTGAAGGCGATGGCTTCTTAGGATTTGTTCACAACGCTGTAATTGAACAGTATTTGAGCAAACACGAAGCTCCAGAAGATATAGAATTGTACTTCTGCGGTCCTCCAATGATGAACAAAGCCGTTCAGAAAATGGGACAAGACTTTGGTATGCCTGATGAAAACATTCGTTTCGACGACTTTGGTGGTTAATCACTACCTACATTATACAAAAATCCGACTTAGTGATAAGTCGGATTTTTTTATTGATAATGGAATGAGAGAAAAAACTAATAACGTCGATAATGTCAATAATGCCAGAATAAGGTATGCTTAGCTTATAGAAAACTTATATGAAAGACGGTGCGAGCCGCACGGGCAGACGAACAAAAGACGAACAAAAGACGAACAAATGACGAACAAAAGACGAACAAAAGACGGTGCGAGCCGCACGGGCAAATGAACAAAGAACGAAGGAATGACGAACGAATGATGAAAGATAAACAGAGTGAGCTTCGCAGACAGAAGAAGAATAAACAAAGAAAAGATGATTAAAAGTAGAACTTTTAATCATCTTTTTTGCTTGTGGAGAAGATGGGGCTCGAACCCACGACCTTTTGGCTGCCAGCCAAACGCTCTAGCCAACTGAGCTACATCCCCGTTTGCAAGCGCAAAGGTAAAATATTTTTTCTAATTACCAAACCTATTTGCGAAAAAAGTTATACTTTTGCCATAAATTTATAATAACAATGACTGATAGATTGCAAGGTTCGTTGTATACGAAAATAGATAAAAAACTGGCTGTTACTACTTTTGGACATCCTAATGCGAACTCTTTCCCTTTGGAGTTGTTAAACAGACTTACTAAAGAAATTGATGCGCTTTCTGAAAATGAAGAAGTAAGCATTATACTTCTCAAGAGTGAAGGAGATGGAGCTTTTTGTGCAGGAGCTTCTTTTGACGAGCTCTTAGCCGTTAGCAATGAAGAAGAAGGAAAACGTTTCTTTGAGGGCTTTGCGCATCTTTTTTTGGCGATGCGTCGCTGTAAAAAACTTATTATTGGGCGCGCTCAAGGCAAGGCTGTTGGCGGAGGAGTGGGCTTACTCGCTACCTTAGACTATGTGTTTGCTACCGAAGCAGTGAGTATCAAGCTATCGGAACTTTCACTGGGCATAGGTCCTTTTGTGATTGCTCCTGCAATCTTACGTAAAGCCGGACAAGCAACACTCAACGAGCTTTTTATGGCTCCTGACCAATGGAAAAGTGCTTATTGGGCTCAACAGAAAGGGTTGATTGCTCGCGTGTTCGAAAATACAAAAGATATGGACGAAGCGATAGACCATTTTATAGTTACGCTTCTGAAATCCAACCCAGTAGCTTTGTCAGAAATGAAACGCATCACTTGGCAACACACTGAGCATTGGGAACAAGAGCTCATAAATAACGCAGCTATTTCAGGAAAATTAGTACTTTCAGAGCAAACAAGATTAATGTTAGAAAAATTGAAGAATAAATGAAAACAGAAGAAACCGTTTTAGAAATCAACCTTACCGCCTTAGAAAAAAACGTTCTTTACTTAAAAAGCCGACTCAAACCTACAACTTTGTTTTTGGGAGTGGTAAAAGCTTTCTCTTATGGGAATAATTCAGTGCCTATAGCTTTACATTTGCAAAAGAAAGGATTGGCGAATTACTTTGCAGTTGCCTACACTTCCGAAGGTAAAGCTTTGAGAGAAGCAGGTATTACACTTCCTATATTGGTGTTACACCCACAACCTATTAATTTTGATGATATTGTAAAATATCAATTAGAACCGACATTATATTCACAGCGTATTACAAAGCTATTCTTGGAATATGCTGAGAAACACCATTTGGTAAAATATCCTGTGCACCTTAAATGTAACACAGGGCTTAATCGCTTGGGGTTTGATTTAAATGAAATAGACCAAGAGCTTACTTTGTTAAAAAATAATACTACGGTGACAGTGAAAACGGCTTATTCTCATTTAGCGGCTTCAGAGGATATGAATGAGAAAGAGTTTACTGAAAATCAGATTAAGACTTTTATTGCTTTTCAAGAAAAGATAAACAAAACTTTCTCTCATAAAGTAATTTACCACCAGTGTAATACTTCAGGTATACTGAATTATGCCCACGCTCAGTTTGATATGGTGCGTTGTGGTATAGGAATGTACGGCTTTGCCAATGACGCTCAGCTACAACAATATCTTACGCCTATTATGACTCTTAAAAGCGTTATCTCACAAATACACACTTTGCAAGTAGGTGATAGTTTAGGCTATAATCGAGGTTACATTGCTGACCATATTACTAAAACAGCCACTATACCAGTAGGTCACGCTGATGGAATCAACCGTATTTACGGTAAGGGGAAAGGCTTTGTATTTATCAATGGGAAGAAAGCGCCTATTATAGGTAATGTGTGTATGGATATGATATTGGTAGACGTTACTAATATTTCTTGTGAAGAGGGAGGAGAGGTAATTGTATTTGATAAAGACCATACAGCTGAGACATTAGCGGAATCGGCAGGTACAATTTCGTATGAACTTATTACCTCTATGGCGCACAGAATCAAGAGAGTATATATAGAAGAGTGAAAAGTGTAAAAAATAATACCTAAAAAATTTTGGTATATAAAAAAAAGGTTGTACTTTTGCACCCAGAAATCGCGGGATAGAGCAGTAGGTAGCTCGTCGGGCTCATAACCCGAAGGTCACTGGTTCGAGTCCAGTTCCCGCTACAAAATAGGCGTAATTAGTCTGGTTTAAAGACTGATTACGCCTAACTTCTTAAAATAAGTGCATCGGATTTGTAGCTATTTTCCTGCACGAGGAAGGTAGCCGTAAATAGAAAACATCTCTTCACTTTTTATATAAAGTAATTTAGCAATATTTAATTTAACGCTATAGATATTTTTAATGTGTCTTATATTATTTGTTAGATAAAATATTATTGAAATCGTATTTTATTTCTGCAAAAAGAAAAGTTTTTACAACTTAAAAAACATCTAAAATGCATTTGGGTAAAACTTTAACAAGACTTTAACATAGTGTAAAATATTGGAAATGAAAAACCTATATTTTTTTTGATTTAAAAACGTAAAAATATATACTTTAATGATGTGTAATTAAAAAAAAAAGATTACTTTTGTCGCACTAACTCTGTATACATAATATACATATTAGTTTTAAGAATAGCAGTTTTATATACCATAGTTTAATAACTAATGATAATGAAAAAGTTTTTATCAGCAATTTTGTTTTTGATGTTCGCAGGAGTTGCGTCAGCTCAATGTATAGACATAAAAGTAACGCCTACGGCGGGTACTTGTTACTCCGATGCACAGCTAAAGGTAGAGGCAAAGCCAGTATCACCTCTTCCTTCGGGTTGTCCTGCGCCTGGTAGTGAAGGTTATTTTGTACGCTTAGAGGGTTACGGAACTGATTCAGGTTTGGAGAGAATGGCAGGAGGTACCTCAGGGCAATATACTTTTACTAGTTTAAATCCTGGTAACTATACGGTAACAGTATATGATGCGAAAAATGGGAACTCTGAAGCTAAAAGCGTAAAGGTTATTTCTAGCTATAAGATAATGAATATCCAGAGTCTACAAGCCATTGCTCCTGCCTGTAATAAGAACAATGGTGGTGTGAAATTTAAAATACCTAATGGAGGTATAGGTCCTTTTGAGGTAACCCTACTTGATATGAGTGACCAAGTGCTGGTGCCTGCACAAACCTTTACTCGTCCTACAGGTAACAATTATATAGAAGTAAGAGGAAATAATTCTCATAAGGTACTTCCAAATACTTTTATAAAGGTGAAAATAAAAGATATTACAAATGTACATAACAACTGTGGTGAGGAACGCATACTTCCAAAAGTACAAATTCCAGCTTTACAAAATGACTTTAGTTGTATTGACATAAGAATTAGCAATCGTTATTTAACGAGAAGTAGAACTGATTGTAATAAATATGAAGTTGAATTAAGAATAAAAGAAGTAGGACAAGATCGTTGGCTAACTCAGAATCCGAATATAACATATTCAGAGATAAAAAGTTTCTTTACTCAACCTGGTAGAGCCGTGGTGCGCTTTTTAAACAGTTCTAAACCACAAGTAGATATTTCTAGTACTTTTGATGGTTATGGTTTTAAATTGAAATTCCCCTCTTTTATTGAAAAAGGTGATGAAGTAGAGATTATTATAAAGGGACCTAATAATACGATTACTGAGCGAGTACGTTTTAATGAACAAATCGTAACTCCTTTGTGTCCTAGAGGTGACACATTTAGAACTTATAATAATTCTTATAAAAAAAATAAGCCAGGTTCTTGTGGAGCTTTTGAACAAAGTTTATCTCTTTATCACTATTTAAGAGCGGGGGATTGGAGAACTTTGCCTAATTTGGATGGAGGTACTTATCCATATGATGTCACCTGGCCAGTAGCTCCTGTTGACATAAGTCAATATAAGTTAGAAAAAAGTACAACGGGTAATTCTGCAGGACCTTGGGTAGAAATACCAATGGTGTCAGGAACCCCTGGAGCAGGACAAGCAAGATGGACAAGTAATATTATTTATTTAGATAAGGTAGGAGAAGGACTTTATAGGCTTACCTATAAAGACCCTATGGGATGTAGAGGAACTTGTGTTAGAGAAGAATATATAAAATATATAGATAAAACTACCTCTAATCCGATTGAGAAAATATGGAACTATTTAAAAATAGGCTATGGTAGTTATGAAGGGACAGGAGCTTTTCGTTTTGAAGAAATAGGTGATAATAAATTTTATTATCCATTGAAATTTAAGATAGAACCTGTAGATGGTACTAAATCGGTTACTTATCAAGGAAAGTTGGCTTTAGGAAGCTCTGTTACTCGTACTATTACATATCCAATAAATTATACGAATAAAGGTGATATTAGAAATTTTGGTTATACCAATTTGCCTTCTACCAATTATAGAATAATAGTAACGGATGCTTGTAGTAATACTACTACACGAGATTACGTGCTTCCAGCAATGCGATATAATCCAATCTTGAAATATGAAAGAGATTGTGAAGTAGGAAAGATTATTTTTGACATAGGACGATTAGTGAATAATACTGGATCCGATTCAGAAAAAGTATATATAGAACGAGATGTAGTAGACGCTTATGGCAATCACTCTTGGCAACCTGTGAAAGTAAATGGTAATGATAGTTATATAAAGAATAGTAAAGGAGAATTTATTAATTTATTGACTGGGAAATATAGGATATTTTCCGACTGGGATAATAAGTATGGTTTTATTCCTTCTTCTACTTTTGGAATTTATAGAGTTCATAGTTTAACAGATCCTACTATGCCTCCTATAAATAGGAAAAATTACCAAGAGATCTCTATTCCAGAGATGGAGAAATTAAACCCTGTTTTAAACCCTGCAGTATGTAATAGTGGTAGCAACACTGGTATGATTTCAGTAGATTTAACAGGACAGCAAGTGGCTTTCCCTGTTACCTATGAGCTGTATTCTAAACCGAGTGCTACTTCTACTCAAACTACTTTTGTAAAAAAAGCAACTTACCAGCAGTCACAAAACCAATATTATCATATTTTCTCTAATTTACCTATGGGGCACTATATGGTGAGGACTATTCACCGTTGCCAAACAGTAAATAAAGATATAGAGATAAACAGTACTGGTGATTTTGATCCTTATTTATTAGTAGATAAATCAGGATTATGCGAAACTAATACAGTTAAAGTATTTCTTGGAGTATCAGGACATCTTTTTGATATCCGATGGTTTAAGCTTGATGCTAATGGACAAAAAACTACTTCGTCTCCACTTCAATCGGGACCTTCATTCTCTGAGGATATTACGACCACTACTCACTATTTGGCTGAATATAACTTGAAGCCAGGTATAGGTTGTGGTAATGCTAAAGTATATACTAAATCTACTACTGTAGAGGTGGCTTCAGGAAGTGATGCCATTAAGTTTAGAACACCTTGTCCTAATGATATTACAGTTTTTGCTGATCAGGGAGCCTGTGGTAAATCGGTAAATTGGCAAGAGCCTTCGGCTTATAACACTTGTAGTGGTACTATCACTACTACAAAGAGCCATACACCTCCATATTATTTCAATATAGGAGTTCATACCGTTACCTATGCGTTTTCTGATATAAAAGGAAATACTATTAGTTGTTCTTTCACTGTAACAGTGAAATCTAACGCTACTAAACTAAAATCAAGCCATCGTTATACTGATACTTCGGGGAATACTATCACTCAGTTGACCCCTAATCAGGAGTTCTTTTATGTACTTACTTATCAGAACGACGGTTCAGAAAATATCAATAAAGCAACTATAAATGTAAAACTTCCCGCTAATACTACCGTAGTTACTAATGGTAACCCTGATCTTAATGGGGCAGGTGATGGCACAGTGAATAATCCTCTTCCTCAAAGTAGCTATAACAATGCTACTAAGAGCTATCAGTTTGTGATAGGAGGTAAAGCAGGAGGCGTACAGTTGCAGTCTACGCTTAAAGCTGGAGACCCTGTTCGTACAATACGTATTCCTCTTAAACTTGTAGGCGATTGTAATGACTTTTTAAAACCTTGTGAGAACTTTTTGAAAACGTCTATGAATATAGACTACGAAGGAGGGGCTGCGGGTTGTACAGGAAATCAACAAACGGAAGCAGGTACTAAAACAATCACCATAAATACTACGGATTGCAATCGTCAGGAAGTGTTCTGTGGTACTGGAGCGATGACTTTTGAAGCTGTAGGAGGCTTTACAAGTTATCAATGGTATAAGAATGGAAGCCTCATACCAGGAGAAACAAAACAATCAATTGTTGCTAATTCACCAGGTGTTTATAAGGTAGAGAAAACGAATTTTTGTGAAGGAGTTTCAGTAGTAACAGTAGAAACTATCAACTATCAAGGTATTTCACCTACTACTGACCCTATTCGCGCACAAGCTCAGAATATAGGGGTAACTTGTCCTGGTGATGGTAGTTGGACAAGCCACTTCTACTTCTGTCAAGGAGGAAGTAAGAATATTACGGTAAGCTATAAAAACACTGCTTTTGAATGGCAACAATGGAGTGGAGGTTGTACAGAAACTTCTCCTGATTGTCGTAATACCGATGATAATTGCTGGAATCCGGTACATTCTAACGCTACTTTTACAGCTAATAGTGCTGGTAAATATCGTTTACACTTGAAAGATTGTAACGAAAACTTCTATTTTGAAGTATTTACAGCAGGATTAAGTGGTAACCTTACTGATAAGATTGACGAAACAAACTATTCACAAGGTTCAGTGAGATTAACTCTTAGCACCAGTGGTGTAAACTATAAGGTAGAAATCTACAAAGGAGGTGTACTTCTAAGAACTGACAATATCAATACAAATGATTACCGCATTCCTAACTTGCCACAAGGTACTTATGATATTAAAGTTACCTCAGTGCAAATACCAGGTTGTGAGTATAATGGTAATGTAACGATAGATAAGCTCACTGAAATGACAATGACTGCTGCCTTCAAAGGTTGGAAAGATTGTAACACTGCTAAATTACAACTTAAAGCCGAAGGTGGTAAACCTACTTATCGTTTCTATATTTGGAGTATCAATGGAGTACAACAATTTGCTGACGAACAAACGGCAATTGCTTCTGCTTCACCTATTGCATTACAGTTAGGACACCAAACAAGCGTAGATGTAGATGTGCCAAATATTACCCAAGTAGGAGAATATGTATTTATAGTAGGTGATATGGATAATGGTAAGTTTGCTTTGTCTAACAAGGTAACGATTACACCACCAGATCCACATAGCTATACCTTGTCGGTAACTCAAGAAATTGAGTGCGAAAGCAATCCTAATAGTGGACACATCAATATGATATTCCCAGCAGGTAGCCAACACCAAAATCGTACTATTAACTTGTATAAGTTAGATAGTAATGGTAATCGCATCACACCTGCTTTCAAAACAAGTTCAGGAGGATTATTTACTGGTTTGCCCGCAGGAAGCTATGAAATAGAAATGAAATCGAATGTAGGGGGTAATATATGTACTTACAGTCAGAAACCTATTGTAATTGCTCCTACTAAAGATCCTCTTAGAGCTTTTGCAGGAGTAGTAGCCGATAAAGATTGCGATGCAAGTAATCAATATAAAATAGCGGTAAACAATGTTGCAGGAGGCACACCTCCTTACCGTTATAGTTTTGATGGAGAAACTACTTATGGTACCAACAACGTTGGCTTTATGGGAGCTTCTGGTAATGTGTATGTAAAAGATAGCAAGGATTGTCGTATTGTTATCCCTGTGAATATTGTTGCGCAAACCATACCGACTCTTACCGTTGCCAACCCTATTACCTATCGTTGTGATAATGGTTATGGAATGGTAACTGTAACGATTGCTTCAACTACTAGTCAAACTTATGAATACAGTATAGATGGTAGTGGTAAAACAGCTATCGCAGGTAATACTTTCAGTAGATGGTTAGCGCCAGGTACGCACTCTATTACTGTGTACTATAAGACTTTGAATACAGCTACTACGCCTAATGTACTATACGTAGAAGATTTTGGTAAAGGTGCTAATGAGTGCTTATCAGGAGCCACTACAGGTTTAGTGTGTAAGACTGATGGTAACTTAGCAGATGGTAATTATGTAGTTACTAAACAAGTAGGTACTAATGCTTCTTGGGTACCATCACCTACTGACCCTTCGGGAGGACGTTATTTGGCTATTGCAGGAAATGGTAGTAGCGAATTAGTGTATGAAAAACGCATTACAGGAGCAACTGCTCTTACTCCTATAACTGTAAGTTTTGATGCCTTGAATCTCATTTCAAGTGCCTCAGGAGTAGCACCTCGTTTCAGTGTAGAATTACACAAGAGCGATGGAGCACTGCTTCGTGGCAAGAATGTAGGCACTGTGAATGCTACGAGCTGGAAGAATGTAAGTGTTACCTTTACCGAAGCTGAATTAACAGGTCTTACCGATGGTACTCTTATCGTTAAGATTGTAAATACAGCGGCTGCAAGTTATGGTAACTTAGGCAATGATTATGCTGTGGATAATATTAAAGTAGCGCAAGCTACACAATATTGTGCTTCACAAGTTTCTCAATTAGTGAATATTGAGAAATTCAAGCAAATGCGTATTGAGAAATATGGTGCTGAGAAGAATGTAAGCTGTAAAGGAGCTAGTGACGGACAAGTGCGTATTAGAGTAATAAATCCAGCTTCTAATACTGTTAAATATTCTATTGATCCTTATCAAGCGGTTTGGACTACGACTACCCTTGATGCACAAGGAGTCTTTACTATTACAGGATTAAGTGCTACTCAAAACGGTGTAGTAGCTGTACAAGATGCTAATAATCCAAACTGTATTACTACCTTACAAACGGGTTACAAGATAGGAGAACCTACTTCTATTGTACCTACTGCTGTAGTAATGGAGAAAATAACTTGTTACAATGGAGGAAAGGCTAAAGTAAAAGTATCGGCTACGGGAGGTACACCAGGTTATCAGTATCAAGTGGGATTGGTAACAGGTACTTTAAGTGCTCCACAGCCAGCTGCTAAAACGCCTAACCCTTATGAGTTTAATAACCTTGTAGCAGGAACCTATAGTTTAGTAGTAACTGATGCTAATGGATGTAAAACAGAAACTACTTTTGAGATTGAAGATAAAGCTACTATTTCAGCGACTGCCGAACCTCAATCTTACTGTTATAGAACAGGTGATGAGAAGAAAGTAGTTATTACAATGCTCAGTGGTAATGGCAATTATAAAGTACAACGTGTGGGAGGAGCTATCTATTCATTCAACACTAATAGCTATGTATATCCTGATGCTTTGCCAGCAGGAAACCATACCTTTGTTATAACTGATGGATTTGGTTGTAGTACTACTGTTACTACCCAAGTATACGACCCATTGACATTACAGGTATCGCCTACTACCCAACAGTATGCTGATTGTAAGGGAGGTAGTGTAACCTACACCCTTACAGCACAAGGCGGTATCCCAACAGCAATGAAAGAATTTAAATACAGTGTAGATAATGGTATAACTTATACTACCATAGCTACGGCTCCTTCACAAGCTACTGTAGCAGTGAGTGTAGCCACTACTACTGTTATTAGATTCCAAGTAACCTATAAACCTGACGGTAGCGAATGTACTGCTGAACGTTACATCACTTTATTAAGCGATTCACCTCGCTTCTTGAAACCGTTCACTACTACCAAAGCTACTTGTGGAAAAGCGAATGGTTCAGTAACAATTACACCAAATGATTACTATGTAGGTACTGCTTCATATACCTTAGTGATTAAAGATACTGGAGGAACTGTACAATCAGCTACTGCTTTAGCACAAGGTAACTATGTAGCTGAATTAACCGATAATCGTGGTTGTGTGGCTTCCCAAACCTTTACTGTAGGAGCAGTACCACAGCTTACTGCTACTGCTACGGTTACTAAACAAATGGGCTGTACATCAGCAGCAGCTGATTTAGCGGCTATCACTGTAACTCTTGTTAATGGAGGAGGTACTCCACCTTTTGCAGTACATTTGAGAAATAACTTGAACGGTTATGAAAGTACACATACTTTAACCGCTTCTAATAATATGCCAACAGAGTTCACTGGTTTGGATTATGGTAATTATGATATTACCATTACTGATGCTAACAGTTGTGAAACTAAACTTAGCACTGTAATTAATCCTAATTCTAATGTAATGTCTATCACTGCTGAAACGCCTACAAGTTGTACAACTACAAGTAGTATGGTTATTAAGGCAAGTAATGGCACTACATTCAGTGCAACTACCAATGCTTACTTTGCTGTATATCGTCCAGGAATTGTAAATCCACCAAATACAGCAACAGCAGCACAATTAACTACCAATAACCTCAATGGAGGTACTGATACTTGGTATAAAGGAACTGCTTCTGGTACAGGAGTAGCTGTGAAAATACCAAACTTAACACCTGGTGTTCAATATACCTTTGTGGTGTACAACATCACAACAGGTTGTAGATATACTCAACAAGCTACTATGCCAGTGCCTACGTATTCTACATTGGGTGCTACTTTACAAGTAGCCAATGTGAAATGTGCAGGAGGTAATGACGGTACAGTAAGCTATACCTTAACAGGTTTCCAAGGTAGCACAACAGCTATTACTTGGAAGATATTCAGAGAAGATAATCACCAACAAGTAGGTGCAGGAGGAAGTGTAACAGCTCCGTTCCATATCACACAAAACACCAATAGTAATTTGCCAGCAGGTAAATACTATATTGAGTTTACTGAAAATACAGGTTGCGTGAAAGCCTTCCCATTTGAAGTAAAACGCTCAGCGGTGCCATTACAAGTATCTACTATGGCTACTCAGAAAGCCTCTTGTAGTACACTTGGTCAAGCGTGGTTGAATATCAAAGGAGGTACTGCAAGCTATACTTATGGTTATGTAACCGCAGGAGGAGCTTATAACCCAGCGGTAATGACAGGCACTACACAAGCTTCTACTTACATCAAGTTGCCAGCAGGTAACTGGGATGTATATGTAAGCGATGCTTATGGCTGTATACAGCACGCTACTGTAACCATAGGAATGTTTGATGTACCAAGTATATCGGATGTTACAGCTTTGAATTGCCAAGCCTACAACAATATAACAGGTAAGATACCAGTGAGAGTGACCCTCAACCAGATAGGTCAAGGTAACCACTATTACACCTTAGATGGTAGTGCTGATCAGCCTGTGGTTTGGACAATAGCTAATCAAGCCTTTGAGGTAGAAGTAAGCCCATTAGTAAATCACACTATCGTTGTGAAAGATGTGAATGGTTGTGCTACTAGTACAACATTCAGTACTACGGCTATCATCACCGCTACGGCTACCGTGAGCAAAGTGAAAACGTGTGCTACACCTACGGCTGAAATAACCGTAGTAGCCACTGGAGGTACAGGTGTATACAGCTATACCTTAGAGCGTTTAGATAACGGTTCGTTAGCAGGTGAAATTATTAGAGAGAATGTAGCCTTGCCAGCAGGTGGTGTGGTAACTATTACCAACCCAACTGAGGCTGCTACCTACCGCATCAGTATATTTGATGCAGAAACACGCGATTGTCCTATCGTGAAAGAAGTTCAAGTGGTAGACCCAACACCTATCGACCCATCGACTATAGTAGCTCAAGCTTATAACGAAAAATGTAATTTAGGTCTCACAGCTACCCCAACAGGAAGCATAGACGTAGCTATCCCTACCGACCCTGATACCTATACATTTAGAATTACAAGTGCTATAGACTTAACCGATGGTAGCAACGTAACGGTAACTACTACACCTTCAACCGCAGGAACTCATAATGCTACCTTTACACAGCTACGAGGTACTACGCAAGGGGTAAGATACCAAATAACTGTTACTAATAGTACGGGTTGTACCGCAATGGTAGAAACAATACTTACTTCACCAGAGCCTTTGAGCTTTGATGCAGATGTTCTTTCAGCTACTCAATATGTATGTGAGGGAGGTGCAGGAATGACTACACCAAAAGTAAGCGTAGATGTAACTAAGATACGAGGAGGTATACCACCTTATACTACTGAGTTCTTTGACGGAGCAGGTAATAGTTTAGGTACAGGTACTGAGTACACCTTAACAAACCTCAATGGAGGTAGCTTCTACGTAAGCATAAAAGACGCTTCAGGCACTTGTAGTACTAATACTGCTAGCGTAACAGTAGCTCCTGCCTTTGCTCTTACCTCAATGAGCATTACCACAACTACCTCAGTAACTTGTGTGGTAGATGAAGTGATAAATATTAGCTTAACGGTAACGCCTACTTATATAGCAGGCACTCCATTGCGCTATACTATCCGAGGTACTGATAATGGATTTGTGGCTATTACTTCTACTACTGCTACTACCCTTAGTGTACCACTTACAGGTTCAAGTGGCTTTGGTAATAGCAATTATACAATAGAAGTAATTAATGAACGTACTGGTTGTAGCATTACAGGCGTACACAGTATTAGACAGCCTAATACTTTTGCGATAGAATCAACTAACCCAGTGAGAGCGGTTTGCCATAACGATAATGGTTCTATCACACTCGGATTAGTGGATACAGACCTTTCTAACGGCGATCAATCAACAAGTGGATATACTTATACCATTACCTCAGTGGGAGCTACAGTAGCTACTTCTACTTCGGCAACGATACCAGCAGGTACACGTAGCTTTACTGTGAACTTGAAAGGTGGTTCATATGATATTGAAGTAACAGTGAATGGAGTAGGATGTAAAGTACCGAAAACACGCTTTACTATTCCTTCTAACCCTGCTGAGATAGAAGTGAGAGATGCTCGACAAAAAGTATCTGTCGATTGTGCTAATAAGAACGGGGTAGCAGCTTTAACAGTAGTAGGAGGTCAAGAAACCTTTACTGTAACACTTACTCCTGTAGGAGGTGGTACTCCACACGTACAAACTAATGTGAGAGCAGGTGCTCCAGGAATTGAGTTTGGTGGCTTAGACGCAGGTAGCTATATTATATCAGTAACCGATGCCTTAGGCTGTGCAACCGCTACAGGTACTTTGAGTGTGACTATTGACCCATATAGTGGTATCAATACCTCTACTATTTCAGTAACCACAACCCCAATCACTTGTATTGATGCTGATGACGGTACTCTTAAAGTAACAGGTGTAACAGGAGGAGCACGTCCTTATCACTATATTTTAGTGAGAACATCGGCAACGGGCAGTGATTTACCTGAAATAGCTACTAATGAAGGTGAAGCAACCTTTACAGGTATTAAACCTGGTACTTACCGTGTGGATATAGTAGATGCTAAGAACTGTTCAGTAACCATAGCAGGAAGCTATACCTTTACGAATCCGCAACCTATTACTGCTGATATTGATGTGACTAACTCAACCTTCTTTACTTGCTATGGTGAGAATGGAGGAAGTGTAACAGTTCACAATATCGCAGGCGGTACAGGTTCTTATACAGTAAATATTGTGAGAGCTGATAATAACCAAAAGATAGATGGACGCTCAGGAGTAACAGCAGGTTCATCAGAAACGTTCTCAGGATTAGCTCCATCACCTAAGAACACTTATTATCAAGTAGTGATACAAGATACTAATAAGTGTACGATGACTAAGACACTCAGCTTTACTGTAGAAGAGTTCCCTGATATAGCTATAAGCTATGTAGAACAAGAAGGTACTTGTGAAATGAATACTAATAACTATGTAGACCATTTGATAGTACGTTTCAGAAATACAGAAGTAGATTACTCTAAGATAACTTATAGTCTTAACGGTACGGCAAGTCGTACAGCCTTTACTCGTACGGTAGGTAATATAGCTTATATCGATAACTTTGATAGAACAACCCGCACTCAAACTATTCATATACATTACACTGCGGTAGCTCCTATCACAGGATATTGTACAACAAGCAAGACCTTTACGGTAGACCAAATCACTCCGCTTGTATTGAGTCAGGTAACCAATACTACTCTCAATACGATAGAAGTGATAGCTACAGGAGGGGTCACTAGCACAGTGAAGGGCTATACTTACTACTTCAACGGAGTAGATAGTGGCGATAACCGTGTATACAAAATCAAGCATAATGACCCTGAACGAATAGATAATGGCAGACGCATTAAAATCATAGAAGTGAAGGTGGAAGATGCACAAGGTTGTGTACGTACAATGACGATAGAAAAAGAATATCTAGACATTGAAGTACCGAACTTCTTCACCCCAGATGGCGATGGAATTAACGATGTTTGGAAACCTAAAAACTTAGACAACAACGTGAATGCTCGCTTCTACATCTTCGACCGCTATGGTAGACGTGTAGCTCTGCTCAGATCAGGAGAGGGTTGGGATGGTACTTACGACGGTCGTAGCTTACCAGCTGGTGACTACTGGTATATCATTGAGGTGAACGATGAATTATACGACAAACGTGAGTTCTATGGCAACTTTACATTATACCGATAATCGTTAATAGTTTTCATAACTAAAAAGAGCTGTTCAGCAATGAACAGCTCTTTTTTATTAAACTCATCGTAATTGAGTTATGAATACAATAACTTGCCTATCTATTTGTTTAGTAAAATTGCTATGCAAAGTAGTGCTGAGAATATCGCTACTAAAAGTGTAGTGGGGGCAGGTACTTTTATCGCTAAAAATACTGTAAAAAGTACTAATAGCACGTTTATAGCAAGTACATAACGAAAAGTAATAGGCAGTTGTAACTGATAGTGTAAGCCATTGGCTAAACCGGCAAAAATAAGGGCTAACCCTGCACTGAAAAACCAAAAGGCTTCTGCCGAAAGTTGGTCGTATTTCTTGAAACTAAGTGCTGAATGCGCTATGCCCAATAGCATAATTCCAATAATAGCAACCGCATAGAATGTTTTCATTGGTACAAAAGTTTATAATTACTTTGCAAAGATACTAATTAATACCGAATTAATACCATAATACCAAAAATGTTAATAATACTGATTAATATCAGAAATGCTAGAAATACCAATAATACCCAATCAATGACGGTGTGAGGTGTGAGCCACACTGGCAGGTGTGAGCCACACAAGCGAGTAAAATTAGTAAATGGGTTAATTAGCAAATTAGCAAATGGGGGAGGGGAAATAAAATAATGTAGATGAAAGCCTTATTTAATGATTAATGGTTAATGGTTAATTTGGGAGAAGCTTATAGAAAGCTTATAGGAAAGACGGTGCGAGCCGCACGGGCAGATAAACAAAAGACGAAGGAAAGACGAACAATGAACGAAGGAAAGACGAACAAAAAACGAACAAAAAACGAACAAAAAACGAACAAAAGACGGTGCGAGCCGCACGGGCAGATAGAGAAAAGACGAAGGAAGAGCGATGCTAAAGCGAAGGTAAGTTGAAGTTGAGGTAAAGATAAAAAGATGGTTATTGAAGGTTTTCAACTTTGTTAGAGTTTCAAACTTCTACAAAGTTTATACATAAACGAATGATGAACAAATGAAACCTGAGTAGCAGGGTGGAGATAGGGTGTTTTATAATAGTTTAAAAGCTGATTTTATTAGGGCTTTATTTATTTGTAAAAATTTTGCATCATTAAAAATAAGCTCTTAAAAGGATATTCAGTAAAAAAACTCTTTGCATATTGGTGCTAAATCAAAAATATTATGTACTTTTGCCCCAAATTTATATAGTGGGCTTTGTGAAAAAACTACTTATTGGAGTTAATAATCACTATGTGAGTTATATAAAAATTAATTTAGAGAATTACGATGGAGAAAATAACCGCTGCCATTACGGCTATCGGAGGCTATGTACCTGAAGATGTTCTAACCAATGAAATGTTAGAAAAAATGGTAGATACTAACGATGAGTGGATTTACACCCGTACAGGTATCAAAGAAAGACGCATACTTAAAGACCCTAATAAAGGTTCATCATTTTTAGGAATTGAAGCCGCTAAAGACCTTATTCGCAAAACAGGTCTCGACCCCAAAGAAATAGACTTAGTTATTTTGGCTACGGCTACCCCTGATATGCCTGTAGCCCTTACAGGTCCTTATGTAGCGTCGCAAATAGGCGCTGTGAATGCTTTTTCATTCGATTTGCAAGCTGCGTGTTCGAGCTTCCTATTTGGGGTTTCGGTAGCTGCTAAATACATAGAATCAGGGCGTTATAAAAAAGTACTCTTGGTGGGGGCAGATAAGATGTCGTCTATCATAGACTATACCGATAGAGCTACTTGCATTATCTTCGGCGATGGGGGAGGGGCTGCACTCTTTGAACCTAACTACGAAGGTTTAGGCGTACAGGACGAACTCTTAAGAAGTGATGGTATAGGACGTAACTATTTGTACATTAAAGCAGGAGGTTCTCTCTGTCCGACTACGGCTGAAACAGTGGCTAACAAAGACCATTTTGTATTCCAAGACGGTAAAACGGTGTTTAAATATGCGGTTACAGGAATGGCTGACATAGCAGAGGAGCTTATCAAACGCAACGGTTTGACCTCAAACGAAGTGCAATGGCTTACGCCTCACCAAGCTAATAAACGCATTATTGATGCTACTGCCGAGCGTATGGGATTACCTGCTGAAAAAGTGATGCTCAACATTCACAAGTACGGCAATACAACTTCGGCAACCATCATCTTAGCTCTTAACGACTACGAAAACCAACTCAAAAAAGGAGACAATATAGTATTGGCAGCCTTTGGGGGAGGTTTCACTTGGGGAGCTATTTACTTAAAATGGGCATACGACGGAGCCCTTTATCACAAATAAGGAACAACCATTGAGAAAAATACAATACACGTATGGATTTAAGAGACATTCAAAATTTAATTAAGTTTGTTGCCAAGTCGGGGGCAAGCGAAGTGAAATTGGAAATGGAAGATGTAAAAATCACCATTAAAACGAACCCTGATGAAAGTGGCAAAGAGCAAGTGTTTGTACAACAATTGCCCGTAGCACAACAGCTGCCGCAATTGCCTTTGCAACAGCAAGTACCTGTACAACAACTTCCTACAGCTGAACCTGCTGACAGCAAACCAGCAACACCTGCCGATGACGATAGCAAATACATTACTATCAAATCGCCGATGATTGGTACTTTTTATCGTCGTCCTGGTCCAGACAAACCGCTATTTGTGGAAGTAGGTTCTACCATAGCCAAAGGTAGTGTGATTTGCATTATTGAGGCGATGAAACTCTTCAACGAAATAGAATCAGAAGTTTCTGGTAAGATAGTTAAAATATTGGTTGATGATTCTTCACCTGTAGAATTTGACCAGCCATTGTATTTAGTGGATCCTTCATAAACCAAACAATTATGTTTAAAAAAATATTGATAGCCAACCGTGGAGAAATTGCCTTACGCGTGATACGTACGTGTCGCGAAATGGGTATCAAATCGGTAGCCGTATATTCTACTGCCGATGCTGACAGCTTGCACGTGCGCTTTGCCGATGAAGCTGTGTGTATAGGTCCTCCACCCAGCAAAGATTCATACTTAAAAATACCTAATATTATAGCCGCTGCCGAAATTACCAATGCCGATGCCATACACCCAGGCTACGGATTTCTTTCGGAAAATGCGAAATTCTCGAAGATTTGTGCAGAACACGGCATTAAGTTTATAGGCGCATCGCCTGAAATGATTGAAAAAATGGGTGATAAGGCATCAGCTAAAGCGACTATGAAAGACGCAGGAGTGCCTACCGTACCAGGTTCCGACGGGCTCGTAGAATCGTTGGAGCACGCTAAAAAGATAGCTGCTGAAATAGGCTACCCTGTGATGCTGAAAGCTACTGCTGGTGGGGGAGGTCGCGGTATGCGCGATGTATGGAAAGAGGAAGACCTCGAGAAAGCCCTCAACAGCGCGATGCAGGAAGCAGGAGCTGCCTTTGGTAACGATGCGATGTATATGGAAAAGCTGATTGTAGACCCTCGTCACATTGAGATACAAATCGTAGGCGACCAATACGGCAAGGCTTGTCACCTTTCAGAACGCGATTGCTCGATACAGCGTCGCCACCAGAAACTTACCGAAGAAACGCCGTCGCCTTTTATGACGGACGACCTTCGCAAGCGTATGGGAGAAGCTGCAGTGAAAGCTGCTGAGTTTATTAAATATGAAGGGGCAGGAACGGTAGAGTTCTTGGTAGACAAAGACCGCAATTTCTACTTTATGGAGATGAATACTCGTATACAAGTAGAGCACCCTATCACTGAACAAGTGATAGACTATGACCTTATTCGCGAACAGATATTGGTAGCTGCCGGAGTGCCTATCTCAGGTAAGAACTACACGCCTAAACTGCACGCCATAGAGTGTCGAATCAATGCGGAAGACCCTTATAACGACTTCCGTCCGTCGCCAGGTAAGATTACCACCTTGCACGCCCCAGGAGGTCACGGAGTGCGCCTCGATACTCACGTGTACAGTGGTTATGTAATTCCGCCTAACTACGACTCGATGATTGCGAAACTCATCACTACAGCGCAAACCCGTGAGGAAGCAATAGCCAAGATGAAACGCGCCTTAGACGAGTTTGTAGTAGAAGGAGTGAAAACCACAATTCCGTTCCACTTGCAACTAATGGACGACCCCAATTACTTAGCAGGCAATTACACTACTAAGTTTATGGAGGATTTCCAGATGAAACCCCAAGTGGCAGAATAATGAAGTAGAAATGATTATATAAAGAAAGGGACTGTCTAACTCAAGAGAAAGATAGTCCCTTTTATATCGTTACAATACTATGATATATCTTATTGTATATTTTATTTGTTGGGTATTAGCTGTTGTACTGTATGCTTTTTCTTTCGATGAAAGCTTTGTATATACCGCATTATACACCCATTTGGTTTATGGGGTAGGCTTTTTCGGGTTGTTTAACTTTGTAGGGCACTCGGTACTCAGTGAGAAAGTAGCTAAAACCATAGGATGGGCATCTAATGGTTTTCAAAAAGAATTGGGGTTTGTGTCGTTGGGGATAGGCATTTGTGGTATATTGTGCCATTGGTTTCGCGACGGATTCTGGTTGGCAACGGCTATTCCGTTTAGTGTATTCTTGATAGGAGCAGCCTTGTTACACATCGCTGAGATAAAGCGAAAACACAATTTCAACAAAGGGAACGTATGGATTATTCTTCCTGATTTGCTAATGCCCTTAACGTTATTAATATTGTTTATACTGAATTAGAGATGAAACTCATAGCAATGATACCTGCCCGTTACGGGGCGACACGCTTCCCTGCAAAGCTGATGCAAGACCTTTGTGGCAAGCCTGTAATTGTACATACTTATGAACGTGTAGCTGATACCCGCTTGTTTGACGAAGTGTATGTGGTAACTGATGATGACCGTATAGAAAAGGCGATACGAGAGGTAGGAGGCAAAGTAATTCGCAGTAAAAAAGAACACAATAGTGGCAGTGACCGTTTGGCAGAAGCTTCAAGAGATTTAGACGTAGATATTATTGTGAATGTACAAGGAGATGAGCCTTTTACAGATAAAGAGAACTTACAAAAAGTAATTGATATTTTTGCTAAAGACCTTACTAAAAGCATAGCAGTAGCAAGCCTAATGGAGCGTATTACCGACCCAGATGATATTGCAAACCCGAACAATGTGAAGGTAGTAGTGAACAAATTTGGAGAGGCGCTCTATTTTTCGAGGAATATCATTCCCTTTCCTCGCGACCCTAACACCGAGGTGTCTTATTACAAGCACATAGGTATTTACGCCTATCGCAAAGAAGCATTACAACAGTTCACCGAGTTACCTCCTTCCTTATTAGAAGAAACGGAAAAATTAGAACAGCTTCGTTACTTAGAAAATGGGTTTAAAATACGTTTAGCGCTAACCGATATTCCTACCATAGGGATTGATACCCCCGAAGATTTGGAGAGGGCACGTAAGCGATTGATTACACAAAAATGATAAAAATAGAGATAAAAAGACTAAAATTGAGGGGAATAAAGCAGAAATTTAGCAAATTATTAACATTGATTATCAGCTGTTTATAAAAATGTTGATAACTTATTAATAAAAAAATGCTGTAAAGTTTCTTTTTTTCTATATCTTTGCTACGTCTAAAGAAGTGTAAAGACACGAATAGAGCGACCTAATTAATAACGAATTAAACAAAAAATTATCGGCTATACATCTAGATATAGTTGTTTAAGTGAAAAATGAAATATAACAAGTATTACGTAGGGTTAGATATCGGGACTACCAAGATTGTAACTATGGTAGGGGCAAAGAACGAATACGGGAAGATTCAGATTTTAGGTTATGGGCAATCTAAAAGTGAAGGCATCAATAAAGGAGTAGTAACTAACATTGCTAAAACTACTCAATCTATTATGGATGCTATTCAAGATGCCAAAGAAAAGACAGGCTTAGAAATTGAGAACGTAGAAGCAGGTATCGCAGGACAAAATATCATAAGTCGTTCGCATAGCGATTATATTACCCGTACAGACCCTGAACAACTTATAGACTTTGACGATTTGGAACGCCTGAAAGAACAGGTGTTCTCTATAGCACTTTCACCAGGACAAAAGATAATTCACGCACTCCCTCAGGACTATAAAGTAGATAATGTGGGAGATATTAAAGAACCTATCGGTATGATGGGGACGCGTTTAGATGCTACTTTTCACTTAGTTATTGGGCAAGTAAGCGCTATCAAAGGGATTACTCGTTGTGTGGAAATGGCACATCTAAAGCCCATAGGCCTTACTTTGGAACCTATTGCCTCTGCTAAAGCTGTATTAAGCGAAGAGGAAAAAGATGCAGGAGTGGTGTTAGTGGATATAGGAGGTGGTACCACCGATGTAGCTATCTTTAAAGATGGTATTATCCGCCATACAGCCGTAGTGCCTTTAGGAGGTAATATTATTACTGATGATATAAAAGAAGGTTGTGGAATACTCACCCGTCAAGCCGAGATGCTGAAAGTAGAATTTGGGTCAGCTTGGCCAGGAGAGAACCGAGATAATGAGATAGTATCTATTCCTGGTATTAAAGGGAAGGAACCTAAAGAAATAACACTTAAAAACCTTTCTAAAATTATTCACGCAAGAGTAAGTGAGATCATCAATTTAGTGTTTAACGTGATTAAAAATTACGGTCACGAAGAAACTAAAAAGAAACTGTTTGCCGGAGTAGTACTCACAGGAGGTGGAAGCCAACTGAAGCATATTGTTCAGTTAGTAGAATATATTACGGGAATGGATGCCCGCATAGGTTATCCTAATGAGCACTTAGCAGGTAACTCTGACCCTAAACTTACTTCGCCTATTTACTCTACGGCTATAGGTCTTGTAATGAGCGCTATTGAAAATGAAGCAGAAGAGCAATTTAAAAAACGCTTCCAGGAAGTAAAAGCTCAAGAAACGATAGAGAGCGGAAAGGGAGTGGTAGTAGAGTCTTTATCAGCAGATTTGCAGGATTCATCACTTGAAAAACAACCTATCACAATAGTAGATTCACCGAAAATAAATGTTTTTCAAGATAAAGATGAAGATGATGAATTAGAGATACATAAAACTAGTAGAGGCTGGTGGAGTAAATTAAATGAAAAACTAAAGGACTTCTTAGATAGTGAAGATTAAGTAGAAACAAATAATTATGATTTTTTGATATGAATTCGGACATTCAATTTGATTTGCCAAAGAATATTAGTAACTATATCAAAGTTATTGGCGTAGGAGGCGGAGGGTGCAACGCCGTGAATTTCATGCACAACGAAGGTATTAAAGGGGTAGATTATGTGGTCTGTAATACAGATGCACAAGCTTTGGAAAACAGCCCTATCCCTAATAAAATTCAATTAGGAGTTACCCTTACTGAAGGATTAGGAGCAGGAGCCAATCCTGATATTGGTGAAAAAGCGGCTCTTGAAAGTATTGAGGATATCCAACGTACTTTGGAAGGGAATACCCAAATGGTGTTTATTACAGCTGGTATGGGTGGTGGAACAGGAACAGGAGCAGTGCCCGTAATAGCTAAGCAAGCTAAGGATATGGGTATTCTTACTGTTGCTATTGTAACTACTCCATTTAATTATGAAGGCTTAAAGCGCAGTCGACAAGCACAAGCGGGTATTAAGAAACTACGTGAATGTGTAGATTCTCTTATTGTTATCAATAATAATAAAATCAACGAAATATACGGTGATTTGAGTATTAAAGAGAGTTATGGAAAGGCGAATGAGATATTATTAAAAGGAGCTAAAGGTATGGCTGAGGTAATCAGTAAGCATTACCTTGTAAATATCGACTTACGCGATGCTCGTACCGTACTTGAAAACGGGGGTACGGCTATTATGGGCTCAGCCTCAGCTGAAGGTGATAATAGAGCTTATGAAGCCGTAGCAGCTGCTTTAAACTCTCCTTTACTAAATGATAATAAGATAGCAGGTGCTAAAAATGCTCTTCTTTTGATTACTTATGGTAAAAAAGAAGCTACTCAGCGTGAAGTTACTGAAATAAGTAGTTTTATCCAAGAGCAAGCAGGTGATAATATGGCTGACCTTATCTATGGGATAGGTGAAGATGAATCATTAGGAGAAGCTATTTCTGTGATAGTGATTGCCACAGGCTTTGATGCTGATCAACAACAAGAAATAGTGAACGCTGAAACCAAAAAGGTAATACATATTCTTGAGGAAAACCAAACAGCTACTCGTGATTTAACAGAGCCCAAAGGAACTGTGGTTAATGCTATAAGTAGCAGTTATCCTATTTCCTCAATCTCTGATATAAAGAAAGAGTCTTCGCTATCAGATTTATTTAATATTTGGGTGGATTGTGAAATAGTTACTGCTGTAAATGATGAGTTTGTGATAGTAGATAAGTCTATTCCTAAAAAGAATAGTTTTCAGACTATTGAAAAAAAAGCTGAAGTGCAAACCCAGCAACCAACATCAGTAAAACACGAAGAGCCCGAAAAAGAAGCTCCAATTATTCACCAATTGAGTGAGGATATTCATAAAGAAGCTCCTCAAGTAGAACGCCGGAAGAATCCTCCTGTTGTAAATCAAGAGGGAGAAATTCGTTATACTTTAGAAGACTATACAGAGCTTGAAAGAACTTTTATAGAAGCAAAGCCAACCTCTTTTACAGAAGATAAAAACTCAAACGAGTTTATTCTTTATAAAAAAGAAGAGGATTCTAAGTCCAAAACTTCTACTTCTTCAGGTCAATTAGATATGTTTGCAGAAGAAGAGGATATAGAGTCTTCTTTGAACCCTATTGACAGTAGAATCTCTGATGTAATGAAACGCTCTCGTTCCAATCGTTTGCAAGATTATAACTACAAGTTTGGAAGTAATAATCAATCACGTACCTCTATGGGGAAAGATAGCGCAGGAGAGATGCAAATAAGAAAAAACAATTCTTATTTACACGACAATGTAGATTAGTTTTATAGGACTCATCTATGAGAAAAACCATATTCTAATAAAAACGGGAAGTTTAATTAAAACTTCCCGTTTTTCTATATAATCACATTATTAAAATTATTTTATAGTACTCTATTCATATCCCACTCTTCAAGATATTTAGCTACACGCTGTACAAACATTCCTCCTAAGGCTCCATTTACAACACGATGGTCATAACTGTGAGAAAGCATTAGTTTATAACGAATGCCTATTGTGTCTCCTTCTGGAGTTTCAATTACAGCAGGAACTTTTTGGATAGCTCCTATTGCTAAGATACCTACTTGTGGCTGATTAATAATAGGAGTGCCAAACAAAGTGCCAAATGAACCTATATTGGTTACTGTATATGAGCCATCTTTCACTTCATCGGGCTTGAGTGCATTAGCACGAGCTCTATTAGCAAGGTCATTTACTACTTTTGCCATACCTCTTAAACTGAGCTCATCAGCGTTTTTTATAACGGGAACAATTAGGTTACCGTCTGATAACGCAGTAGCCATGCCTATATTAATATTTCTCTTCTTGATAATGCTATCTCCTTCTACTGAGACATTCATCATAGGAAAATCAACAAGTGCTTTGGCTACCACTTCCATAAAGATAGGTGTAAAAGTGAATTTCTCACCTTCGCGCTCTTCAAATGCTTTTTTTACTTTATTGCGCCATTTCCATATACGGGTTACATCTACCTCAATAAAACTTTGTACGTGTGCTGAAGTAAGTTTACTTTTTAGCATATGCTCTGCAATGAGTTTACCCATACGGCTCATCTCAATTCGTTCTTCACCGCGTTTGGTATAAACTCTCTTATCGACAGGAGTAGCATCAAAAGTAGCTGAAGGCTTTGCTTTTCCTTGTGTCCTATGCGATAGATAGTCAAGAATATCACTCTTGGTTACACGGTCGTTTAACCCCGTTCCTTTGATGCTGTCTAACTCACTTAAACTGATACCTTCTTTCTTAGCGATATTCTTTACCAAAGGTGAATAGAAACGCTCTGTTTTGCTGAAGTCTATTTGTGGCTGAGCTGAGGTACTTTGTTGTATGTTAGCAATGTTCTTTTCTAAACTTGCAACCGATTGTTGTACAACATCAAGCGCCTCTCCAGAAGTGCTAATCTCTTCTTGTGTCTCAATAACAGCTATTACTTCACCTACTTTCACGACGTCATTCACTTGAAACTTGATTTCAGCCAATATACCCGACACATCAGTAGGTACTTCAGTATCTACTTTATCTGTGGATACTTCCACAATACTTTCTTCGGCTTCTACAGGATCGCCTACTTTTTTCAGCCAGTTGGTAACAACAGCCTCTGTTACACTTTCTCCTAATGAAGGGAAAATTAATTCATATCTTGCCATTTTCCTGCTACTTTATTTCTTTAACCTCTTGTGGGAGGTTCATATTTTTGGTTAATACGCTTATTTTATTAAGGTCTATATCGCCTGTGAGCGATAATACTATAGTTTGTTTTGAAGTCTCGGTCGGTTCTACAAGCATTAGCAGTTCCGATACGTGGGTAGCATCTTTCCCTTCTTTGGTGTAGAATTTCACATTTTGAGCTTTGTCTTTTACTCGCATTAATTCTGATAGCCCTGCTGTTTTAAGGTACTGTTGTGCTTCTGTTTTCATTAGCCCAGCAGCCGTTTTACTTTCAGTCGTAAAAATCTTCATTCCTTTGAGCTTATTAGCAACTTCCATAAACTCTTTAGCTTCCGTATCTTTACTGTCAATTTTTGATAGCATCTGAAACATCTTCTGCGATACTACCACAGTGCTAATATCTTTATTGGTTTCTAACTTTTCAAAGGCTGTTTGTCCGTTAACAGCTATGGTCACCCAAAAAGCAGATAGCATTAATATTTTCTTTATTTTCATAGTAACAATATGTTGTTAATGTTCTTTAACGATTTTGTTTTTAGTTTCTTCATATTCTTTGAGGTATTGCACTTTCTCAGCGCCTTTATTATATTCCTCTGAGAGTATTAAAAGCCCTTTTCTTATTACTTGGTAGTTGTACTCTGCTTCTTTGTATTCGCGTTGCTGTTTCACCCAATAAAAACAGCCTAATCCTATCGCCACCGCTATGAGTACACAAATTGCAATGGTTTTTTTCATATTTTCTTGTAACTTTGTTAATGTCTTCTGAATATTGATAAATCAAAGTCAAGGAAGTAAAGAGTTATCAATATTAATACTAATAACACTATCCAAAAAGTTTTGTTTACCCCTGCGTTTTTTCGGTTGCGACTCTCACTGCGGATAGAACGCCATTCTTCCGTGAAGTGGTTCGTTACGGTTTCGCGGTCTTTGCGAATGCGTGAGCCCATCTCAAAAGGGTTGCCTTCTTCCTTCCCTTCGTAGTAACGAGGAGTATAGTTAAAGCGCTTGTTCTTTGGTAATTTAAATAATCTAATCTTCATAATAATGCAAAGGTAAAAAATAATTGATAATTAACAATAAAATATTGCACAAAAATTATTCCAATAAGCTATTAATTTGTTCCATTACTTCCTTAATGATGTGATTTTCATCAATAATGTTTTCGGAAAGTTCTGTTTTACTTTTCTGTAATTTGATGATTTTTTCTTCAATGGTATCCTTGCTCACAAAGCGTATCACGTTCACTTTATTTTGTTGCCCTATACGGTGAGCCCTCCCAATAGCTTGCTTTTCAGAAAACGGATTCCACCACGGGTCTAATAACAAAACATAAGATGCCTGCGTGAGATTTAACCCTACCTCACCTGCTTTAAGCGAAATGAAAAAGAACGATATACTAGGATTGTTCTGAAACATCTCTACTTGGTTCTTGCGCTCAAACGAAGGTGTTTCGCCTGTTAGTTTAGCATATTTTATCCCTTTTTTGTTACACCATTCTTCATAAAGTGCTAAATGACTCACAAAACTGCTAAAAATAAGTGCTTTTCGAGATGATTGTAGCAATTCCTCCATATAATTTATCACTTCTTCGTACTTTCCTGATGCAATTTTACTCTCTTTGTCCACTAATTTAGGGTGTAAGCTTATTTTTCTAAGCCTCATTAGCATATTTAGAGTGTTAAATTCAGTGATTGGCTCATTAATTTGTAAAAGCTGGTTACGCACTTTCGATTTTTCTGTTTCATACCATTTGTGTTGGGCTTCACTCATAGGACAGTAGATAATTTGCTCTTCCATTTCTGGCAAATCGTCAAGCACTTGCTCCTTTGTCCGCCTTAGTAAAAACGGACTGATAATAGTCTTTAACTCCTCTAAGGCTTGCGCGTTTTTCTTTTTGCTGATTTCCACTTCATAGTTCTTGTAAAACGAAGCATAACTTTTCAGTATATTCGGATTGATAAATTGCATCTGCGACCATAAGTCACTGAGTGAGTTCTCAATAGGTGTCCCACTCAGCGCAATGCGATGAGTCGCTTTTAAGGTATGTATTGCTTTGAATGTCTTTGAGTTCTTGTTTTTAATACGCTGGCTTTCATCTAAAATGATATACCTAAATTCGTACTTTTGGAAGAGTTCCACATCGCGTTCTACTATCGGATAACTGGTAAAAACCACATCGTAATTGCCTAAGCGCTTGGCTTTTACTTTTCGGTCAGTCCCCACGTATTGTGTGCATTTAAAATGTGGGGCAAACCTTTTAGTCTCGTCATACCAATTAAAAATAAGCGATGAAGGCAGAATAACCAATACTTTTAGAGCCTCTTTACTCTTTTCTATCCCTGAAAAAAGGTCGGCAGTTTCAATCGCTTTTTCGGGTAAAGCATCGTGTATAGCCACCAATAAGGCAATGGTTTGTAGTGTTTTCCCAAGTCCCATATCATCAGCAAGGCACGCCCCAACACCATTGTAATAGTGTTGTAAAAGCCACTCCACACCCTCTATTTGATACGGACGTAAGGTAGCTCGTAGGTTAGGCGAGGGGGTATAATTCACTTTTTCTACTAAGTTCTGAGGTTTTATCTCGGGTACAGCTTCCAAAAGTGCATAGTTACTTTTGCTAATTTGCAGTTTCTCCTGCCTAATTTGTGCATATTTGGCAATACTACCAAACTTACTAAACCATTCTTGAGGAATAATGAAGGCTTTTCCATCAGGAAGTAAGTAAATAGGGTTATTTTCTTTTAAATTCTTGATTAAATCTTTAAAATGAAAGCTATTTTCTCCTTGTTTTACTCTTATATTGAGGTCAAACCAATCGTTTTCGGTACTTGTTTCTGCAAAAATGAGCTCAGGCAGATGTTCACTGATTTCTTTTCCTCCTTCTATGCTGAAAGTATGAAAGCCAAAACCTGCTTCTTCCAAATCTTTTTTGCAGTGCAACAGATGAAAATACGAAGCAAAAGGGTCTTTACTTTCAACTGAAAAAGTACCTCCGTCGTTCACAAAACCTAACTGTTCCAAAAGGCGATACTTTCTTGTTTCTTCTTCTTTATTTCGTTGGTAATTATATATTTTTATATCGTTATTGGGGCTTATTTCTAAGTTCGACTGATTGTTTTTCGATTGATTACTGTCAAAAGTATAACCATTGTAATCAAAGTGTATGTATATTTTGTAATGATTGGCAAAGAAATCGTATAAAATATCCAATTCACTACCTTTTAATTCATTCTGAGTAATAATTTTAAAGCCTTTTGCTTCTACCTGTGCATTTCTAAGTACTTTTTTAAGGAATTTCTCGAAGTATTCGGGGAAAGTTTTTTCGGGAATAAAGGTACTTTCTTTATTCAAAAAAGGTTTAAGGTGCGAAGCTTTAATATGAGCTACTCGCACTACTTGCCCTTTGAGTACAATCCAAGCGTATGAGTTGTTCAGCAGTTCGATATGGCTTTCACAAGGCAATAATTTTTCATCGTCTTTCTGTAACAACAACCGATAACTAATACCTCCTTCAATTTTTGTAAATTCCAATAGAGGTTCAATTATATTCGTGCTTATGGGGAGTATTTTCTTACTGATATCGTCTTTGTGATTGTGGTTAGTAGTGATAAACAAACTATTTTCTGCAATAATAGAAAGTAATTCAGCTGTTTTTTCTTCTATTTGTTGTTGAATATGCTTTTTTATTTGGGCATTTTTGTATATTTCCTCAAAACTATCCCCTTTTTTGATGTATTTTTGATGTAGAATATTAGGTTGTAGACTATTTACGATACTTAAAGCCCTTTTTTCACTTTCTGATAGTTCAAAGTTAGTCAAACTATGTAATACTTCTGTGGTAGCTTTCTTGTAAAACGAGGCGTATCCGTTTTGTTTTTCGGCTAAATAAGCATTAGGCAAAGCTAGTTCTATGGTAGGGTGAAAGCTAAAGTCAAAAAATAAAAACATAACTCAATAATGTAACTGCTGTAAGGTTTTGTATTCAGCGGACAAAGGTACAGTATTTTTACAGGAATAAAAAAACTAAGTAACCTCTTTTTATCAACATCGATAGGAAAAAACCTTTATTGAACAACACTTTGCAAGATATTTGTCCTCACTTTGCGAAAATTTCAAACTTTGGAAAAGTTAAAACTTGATATATTATATCTTCACCTTACCTTTATTTTATCACCATTTATTCTTCGTTCATTGTTCGTCTTTTGTTTATCTGCCCGTGCGGCTC
>NZ_KB291491.1:47879-68098 GCF_000318315.2 Capnocytophaga sp. oral taxon 324 str. F0483
TGTTCGTCTTTTGTTTATCTGCCCGTGCGGCTCGTACCGTCTTTTGTTCGTTTATTGTTCGTCTTTTGTTCGTCTTTTGTTCGTCTTTTTGTTCGTTCATTGTTCGTCTTTTGTTCGTCTCGCACCGTCTTTTCTATAAACTCTCTTTAATTTTCTAATTTGCTAATTAAAATACCGTACGACCTCTCACCTGCCATTTTGTCACCTTCCCCTACTTTGGTACTCTTTTCGCTATATTCCCCCTAGTAAATAACAAATTAAGAGATACGAGTCTTACCTCTTATCTCTTACTTCTTAACTAAATAAAAATGAAAGGAAATATAAACGTCTCTGTGGAAAACATCTTTCCACTTATTAAAAAATTCTTGTACAGCGATCACGAGATATTCTTACGCGAACTCATCTCCAACGCTACTGATGCCACCCTTAAACTGAAACACCTCACTACTATAGGCGAGGCAAAAGTGGAATATGGTAACCCTATCATCGAAGTGAAGGTCGATAAGGACAATAAAACCCTCCATATAATTGATCAAGGTATCGGTATGACTGCTGAAGAGGTCGAAAAATACATCAACCAAATTGCCTTTTCAGGAGCTGAGGAGTTTTTGGAGAAATATAAAGATACAGCTAAAGACGCTGGAGTGATAGGTCATTTTGGATTGGGCTTCTACTCTGCTTTTATGGTAGCCAAACAAGTGGAAATCATCACCAAATCCTATACCGATGCTCCAGCCGTGCGTTGGGTATGCGACGGTAGTCCTGAATTTACCTTAGAGGAAACCGACTTGCGCGCCGAACGCGGTACTGAAATTATCTTGCACATCGCCGATGACTCTACTGAGTTTTTGGAAGACTTCCGTATCGAAGAGTTATTGCGCAAGTACAACCGCTTTATGCCTATCCCAATTAAATTTGGTACAAAACAAGAGCCGTTACCTCGTCCTGAAAATGTCCCTGACGACTATAAAACGGAATATGTAACGGTTGATAATATCATCAATAACCCTAATCCTGCTTGGACGAAACAGCCAGCCGATTTGAAAGATGAGGATTATAAGGCATTCTATCACGAACTCTATCCAATGCAGTTCGATGAACCTCTTTTCTACATTCATCTAAACGTAGATTATCCGTTCCATCTTACTGGTATTCTCTATTTCCCTAAGCTTACTAACGATATGCAGTTACAGAAAGACCGCATACAGTTGTATCAAAACCAAGTATTTGTTACCGATAACGTCGAAGGTATAGTGCCCGAGTTCTTAACAATGCTCAAAGGGGTGATAGATTCGCCAGATATTCCGTTAAACGTATCGCGTTCTTACCTCCAATCCGATGGTAATGTAAAGAAGATTGCCAATTACATCACTCGTAAGGTAGCTGATAAGCTGAAATCACTCTTTACTAATAATCGCGACGACTTCCAAAACAAGTGGAACGACATTAAGATAGTGCTCGAATATGGTATGCTTACCGATGATAAATTTTACGAAAAAGCAGCCGATTTTATGTTGTACCCCACTACCGATGGCAAGTATTACACTTTGGCAGAACTAAAAGAAGCAATAAAAGCTGAACAAACCGACAAGAATGGTACTTTGGTAGTGTTATACGCTCAAAATAAAGAACAACAATACACAGCTATTGAGCAAGCCAAAGAAAAAGGCTACGAAGTGTTGTTGTTGGATAGCCCTATCGTATCGCACTTGATACAGAAGTTAGAGGGTGATAATGAGAAACTTACTTTCACCCGTGTAGATGCTGCTCCTGTAGCTAAGCTGATACAAAAAGAAGAACCTATCATTGCTAAACTTTCCGACGAAGAGAAAAACACGCTGAAAGCTGAAATCGAGAAGGTAATTCCCAAAGAAGGCTATATGGTGCAGTTAGAAGACTTAGACAGCGATGATACGCCATTCGTTATCAATCAACCCGAGTTTATGCGCCGTATGAAGGAAATGAGTGCTACCGGAGGAGGTGGTATGTTTGCTATGGGAGGTTTCCCCGAAGTGTATCACGTAGTGGTAAACAGCAATTCTCCTTTAGCCGATGCTATCCTCCACTCTAAGGACGAAGTTCAAAAAGAAAGCCTTATCAAGCAAGCCTTCGATTTAGCACGACTTTCACAAGGTCTCCTCAAAGGTAAAGAACTTGCCGACTTTGTAAAGAGAAATTGGGAAATTAACAAATTAGCAAATTAGTAAATGAACACCATACACTTTGCCAAAAGTCTTAAAAGCTTGTCGTGCTACGACTTTTGGCAAAGTTGAATATAATGATAATTAGGTATTTTTACAATATATTTTGTAGAAACCTTTTGTTTAGACAATCTTTTAATTATTCTGATAACTTAATATTGATATGTTTAAGATTATAATGTTTGTGCGCAAGAAACAGCATCTTAGCACAGAAGAATTTATAAAACTATGGGAAGCACATTCTCAAAAAGTAATAAACTATAAAGAAGCCCTGTTGATAAAGGATTATGCTAAAACATTTCCTTTTCAACCTACTGATGAAAAATCGTCTACACAGCGAGAAACCCTCCCTTTTACCTTTGATGCTATGGGTGAGTTGTGGTATGAAAGTAAAGACGATTTTCTCAGAGCCCGCAACACTCCTGAGGGGCAAAAAGCCTTAGCCGACCTCCGTGCCGATGAACTCAAATTCGTAGATATGGTAAACTCCGTAATGTGGCTCGGTACTGAGGAAAGAATATTTTAACATTGTACAAATACAATACACACGTTGGCGCGAGCTACAAGCTCGCGCCAACGTGTGTATTTTTTATTTGGTAGTTTAAAAATGAAATATTACCTTTGCCAAAAATAGACAAATCAACACATTAACAAATCCATAAATTAATACATTAATTTTATATGAAACAACTATTTACCATTATTGCATTATGCTTCCTTAGCTTTGGCTATGCCCAAAAAGGAATGACTTTTTCCCAAACACAAATGCCTTTGGCTACTGATAAAGATAATCCTGTTACCTCATTTGTACTGCCTATAAAACAAGGAACAGAGGTAAAAGAAATTTCTTTGCAGTTTAAAAGTAAAAAGCTCAATCTATCTGAACTCTCTGTTTATGTAGGTGCTAACGCTAAAAAAGAACAAGCAACACTTTTTGCTAAAACTTCAAATCTCAGTTGTAATACCAAACTACAAGGAAATTTCAAAGCTACTAATGATACCCTTTTTGTTTGGGTTTCTGCTCGTACTACTCAAAAACCAGACCTCTTGCAAAAACTGTACTTATCAAAGGTAAAACTCATTACCAATGAGGCTAAATTCACACTCAACAATGCTAAAAAAGAAGGACAACGTTTTGCTATTGCCCTTCGTCAGCGTAAACAAGACGGCATAGAATGCTACCGTATACCAGGGCTTGTAACCACTAATAAGGGTACGCTGATAGCCGTTTACGACAATCGTTACAACAACTGCAAGGATTTGCAAGAAGATATCGATGTAGGAATGAGCCGCAGTACTGATGGCGGACAAACGTGGGAGCCAATGAAAAAAGTGATTGATATGGGCGAATGGGGAGAAAAACCTAACCGTCTTAATGGAGTAGGAGATCCCGCAGTTTTGGTAGATGAGCAAACTAATACTATTTGGGTGATGGGCTTGTGGCAGCACGGCTTAGATCCTCAAACAATGAGTTGGTGGGGCTCTAAAAGTGGAATGACTCCTGAAGAAACAGGACAAATAGTAGTAGTAAAAAGTGAAGACGATGGTAAAACGTGGAGTGAACCTATCAATATCACCTCTCAGATTAAAAATCCTGAATGGAGACTCTTTTTCCAAGGACCTGGAAGAGGTATCTCGATGAGTAATGGTATTTTGGTATTTGCAGGTCAGTTTAAGGATAAAGACCAAGTGCCTCATTCTACTATTATTTACAGCAAAGACCACGGCAAGACGTGGCACGTAGGAACAGGAGCCAAATCACACACTACTGAATCTCAAGTGGTGGAACTCTCCGATGGTTCACTAATGCTCAATATGCGTGACGACCGCAATCGCACCAACTATAAACTCTCTGATAATTATCACGGTCGTTCCGTAGCCGTTACTGCCGATATGGGCAAAACGTGGATAGAGCACAACACCTCTCGCACTGCCCTCACCGAGCCCAATTGTATGGCAAGTATTATCTCATATAAGGACAAAAAGGGAAAACTGTATTTATTCTTCTCTAATCCTAATGATGCAAAGAACAGAGTAAATATGACTATCAAAGTTAGTGATGATGAAGGTAATACTTGGGATAAACTACCTTCAGTATTGTTGTATGAGCAAGCAGCTATGGGCTATTCTTGTCTTACTGTAATAGACAAGAAATATATAGGTATTCTTTACGAAGGTGATGGAGATTTGTATTTTCAAAAAGTGCCTATCAAAGAGTTTATCAAGTAAAGCAAAAGAATTTATAACCTTAATAGAGACGATATAAAGAGTATCGTCTCTATTTGTTTGATTTAAAATACTCGAAAAATTTGCTTCGTATATAAAAAAAGAAGTACATTTGCACGCAACTAAATTCTCTTTTTTAAAATGAATTTCCAAGATAAAATTATTAATGAAGGATTTACCTATGATGATGTCCTTCTTATCCCTAATTATTCTGAGATATTACCTCGTGAAGTATCGATAACCTCACGTTTTACCCGTAACATCACCCTGAATGTACCCATTATCTCAGCGGCTATGGACACTGTAACCGAAGCTGCTATGGCTATAGCTATGGCACGCGAAGGAGGCATAGGAGTGCTCCATAAAAATATGACTATTGAGGAGCAAGCCAAACAAATACGCAAAGTAAAACGTGCCGAAAGCGGTATGATTATCGACCCTGTTACGCTTCCCTTAAACAGCAAGGTGAGTGATGCAAAACGCTGTATGAAAGAAAACAATATTGGCGGTATCCCCATTGTTGATGCCGGCGGAATCTTAAAAGGCATTGTAACTAACCGCGATTTACGCTTTGAACACGATAATAATCGCCCGATAACCGAAGTAATGACCTCTAAAAACCTCGTGATTGCCAACGAAGGCACTTCTATGAAGGAAGCTGAGGGTATTTTACAACGCAGTAAGGTAGAAAAACTCCCCGTAGTAGATAAAAACTACAAATTAGTAGGTCTTATTACTTTCCGAGACATTGCCAACTTGCAAAAAAAATCTATTTCTAACAAAGATAGCTTAGGACGCTTGCGCGTAGCAGCAGCCTTAGGTGTTACTGCCGATGTGGTAGACCGCGCCGAAGCCCTTGTACAAGCAGGAGTTGATGCCGTAGTTATTGATACAGCTCACGGACATACAAAAGGCGTAGTGAATGCTCTTAATGCCGTAAAAAGCAAGTTTACCGACTTAGAAATAGTGGTAGGAAACATTGCCACAGCCGAGGCTGCCCTTTATTTAGCCGAAAATGGCGCCGATGCAGTGAAAGTAGGCATAGGTCCAGGCTCTATATGTACTACCAGAGTGGTAGCAGGCGTAGGGTATCCTCAATTATCAGCGGTGATGAACGTCGCAAACGCTCTTAAAGGCAAAGGAATCCCTGTGATTGCCGACGGAGGCATTCGCTACACCGGCGATATCGTAAAAGCCATCGCCGCAGGTGCCAATAGTGTGATGCTTGGCTCTCTGCTTGCAGGCACTAAGGAATCACCAGGCGAAACTATCATTTTCGAAGGCAGAAAATACAAATCTTATCGCGGTATGGGCTCGGTAGAAGCGATGAACCAAGGTAGTAAAGACCGCTATTTCCAAGATGTAGAAGACGACATCAAAAAACTTGTCCCCGAAGGCATTGTAGGGCGCGTGGCATACAAAGGCGAACTACAAGAAAGTATGCATCAGTTCATCGGAGGCTTGCGCGCAGGTATGGGATACTGTGGTGCCAAGGATATTGAAACGTTGCAAGCCGTGAGTCGCTTTGTGCGCATCACTGCAAGCGGAATTACCGAAAGCCACCCCCATAATATTACCATCACCAAAGAAGCTCCTAATTATTCACGTTAATAAACGAATATAACTTCCATAAATGAGGCTGTCTGCAAAGATTAGACAGCCTCATTTATGTAATAAATAACAAAAAAGTGCCTATCAATAATATATTTTGTACTTTTGCAACCTGATATAACAAACTTTTCAGATGGATAAACAATAAAAATTGACCCCAATGTTAAAAAGAATATCCCCATATAACCTTATAATGCTTTCGTTTATCGGCTTAATAGTCGTAGGTGCTTTGCTTTTGATGATGCCTTTTGCACATACGCCTCAGAAAGATATTTCTTTCCTCGAAGCGCTTTTTACAGCTACTTCGGCGGTTACCGTTACGGGGCTTTCGGTGGTAGATATAGGAGCGACCTTTACTATTTACGGCAAACTTATTTTGCTAGTGCTTATTCAGTTTGGCGGATTGGGAGTGCTTACAATTTCTTCTGTTTTGGTATTGCTCATTTCTAAACGCATTGGTTTTTACACTAAACGATTGGTTGCCGAAGGGCTTAATCACAACAAAAGTTACGATATTTATGCCGTAGCAAAGCGTGTGGTGTATATTACTTTGATTTTTGAAGCTACGGGAGCAATATGTTTGTTTGTTTCTTTCGTTCAAGATTACCCTTTGGGCCAATCGATATTTTTTTCGGTGTTTCACTCAGTATCCGCTTTTTGTAATGCAGGTGTTTCTTTGTTTCCTCATAGTTTCGAAGGCTATACTTACAATGTTTTTGTGAATATTATCATCGCTTTTTTGATTATTTTTGGTGGTTTGGGATTTACAACCATTATTCAAGCCTATGAATACTTGCGAAAAAAGAGACGAAGACTCGATATTAACTCACAATTTTCAATTTTGATGACAATAATATTGCTCATTGCGGGTACGTTTCTGTTTTTTACCTTAGAATATAAAAACTATCACACGCTTTACGGAAAAACTTTCTTTGGTCAGATGCTTATTAGCTTTTTTCACTCTGTAAGTTTGCGTACAGCAGGTTTTGATACGATTCCGTTGGAGCATTTAAGCAGTGCTACCATTCTTTTTTGCGTAACGTTTATGTTTATAGGGGCATCGCCAAACTCCACAGGTTCTGGCGTGAAAACTACTACTATTGGCATTTTATTTCTCGGTATTAAAACAGCATTACTCAATAAAAACTACATCGAATTTTCTAAGAGGCGCATCTCTTGGAAACTCTTTAATAAAGCCTCAGCACTCGTGTTTATTGCGATGATGTATGTGCTTACAATGATTGTAATCCTCACAGCCTTAGAACCCGATTTAGAATTTACCAAAATAGCTTTCGAACTCATTTCGGCATTCAGCACTTGCGGACTTTCTACCGGAATTACCTCACAATTAGGCAATAGTTCAAAATTTATTTTGATATTTACAATGTTTTTAGGCAGGGTAGGACCGCTTACCATTGCGCTCGCCTTATCGAGACCACGAGTTGAAGGAAATTACAAATACCCAAAAGAAAATATTTTAATAGGATAGATTATGAAGAATTTTTTAGTCATAGGATTAGGAGAATTTGGCAAATCGGTAGCCAAAACACTCTATAAGAACAAAGCCACTGTGCTAGCAATAGATTCGCGTGAGGGTGTTATTAAGCAAGCTCTCAATGAAAATATCATCGAAGAGGCAGTGATTTTGGACGCTACCGATGAAATTGCCCTCAAAAACGTAGTGAAAGACGATTTCGACACTGCTTTTGTGAGCGTAGGCGATAATATCCAGGCGAGTATCCTTATTACTTTGCAGTTAAAGGAATTGGGGTTGAAAAATATCATTTGCAAAGCCGTAAACCACACACAAGAAAAGGTTTTATACAAAATAGGCGCTACACAAGTAGTATTTCCAGAGGAATTAATGGGCGAAAAAGTAGCCTATTCCGTTTTGCGACCTACCATTATAGAATATTTTAAGTTTGCTGAAGATTATTTTATCTACGAAGTAAAAGTACCCAAGAGTTATATAGGAAAATCGTTGATGGAACTCAATTTGCGACACAAGTATGAGATAAATATTCTGGCAATAAAGCATTCTGATGGCAAAATGAACGTAACACCCGACCCAAATGCCAAACTTAGCAAAGACGACCTTTTGGTAATACTCTCCAATACCAATGTAATTGATAGAATTGTGTAAAAAAATGCTTTTTTATGCTAAAAAATAGCTTACAGAAGCAATATTTTAGCATCTGTTGCTATCCCGATAGCTTCCATAATCAAACTGAATGCTTCCATAATCAATATTTTAGATTATGGAAGCAATATTTTTGCTTCCGATGACAATATTTTAGATTGCAGAAGCAATCTATATTGCTTACAGAAACAATATTTTTGATTATATAAGCAATATTTTAGGTATTAATATTGCTAAAGTTTCAAACTTTGGCAATGTTTGTGAATGAAGTAGGTAATATATTGAAGATAATTAATAAAAACTTAGACAAGAAAACTAAAATTTAGATTGATAAATTGATAAGAAATAAATTTAATTTATTTATTTTATAAACATTAAGTATATAAATTTTAAAAAGATATAGAAAATGATAAAAGTTGAAAAATTTAAAGAAATTAAAGATGAAGTGGAACAAGCTGTGGAGGAATTGTTTGAGTTTGCAAAAAATAATCAAAAGGATAAAAATGATTATTATTTATTTTTAGCAAATTGTTGTTATGTGCCAAAAGAAGATGATAAAATTGAATATATTGAAAGTTATAGTGAATATGTTATAGATTATTCTATTGATAGATTAATTGATTATGATAGAATTAAATTTTTAACAAGGTATATAGATAGTTATTATTCTTTTTCCGAATTAGATAAAACAACAGATGAATTAGAAGCTGTTACTATTGAAATGATGATATATACACATATATGGGAGGCTGATAATTTTCTGAAACAATTAAAACAAATATCGAATTTGTGTTTAAATAAAGAATATGATTGGAAAGTGAAAGCTCCAAATTCTGAAAATGGAGAATCAAAACAAAAGTTCATCAGAGAAGAATTAAAAGATAAGTTTAAAGAGAAAGGATTAAAAATAGCAGAAGTTATGAAAAAGGGATATCGCTCTCAGTTAAGAAATGCTTTTGCGCATTGCAATTATTCATTTTTTAAAGAAGAAAGAATAGATTTGCATAATTACAAACCTAATAGTTATGAAGTTAAAAATATTACTTTTAATGAATGGACAGAATACTTTTGCTATTCTTTTTTATTCAATTACTTTTTCTTAAATTATTTTTTTGAAGAAAGAGAAGAAATTAAAAATGAAATAGAAGTATTTTTGAGAAATAAAGATGGAGAAAAGAAAAAAGGGATTTTAAAATATAATCCATCTAATAAAAGTTTCTACGCTAAATTTATAGAAAAATAATAGAATGTATTTGTTAGGTAGTTTTGTATAATATTATTTTTCAACAATGTCAATGTATATATTTTAATTTATGCACTACTTTGTTTATGTTAAACTTTTGTTAAAACATTTGTTTTTCCAAACAAAAATTCGTTCCTTTGTGGCGTTATTAACCCATTAAATATTTTTACTATGGGAAATTTGATAAATGCAACCTTATCAGAAACTGATAAAGAAAGTGTAAAAACAAAACTTTCAGAAGTGCAACAGCTCTTGAACTTTTTAATAGCGTTGCCAGCAGATCAAAAAAGAGGCGGTGCCTCTATGGGACAGAAAAGTGTGGAATTTGTAAACCTCGCTTTGCGTGGCGCCAATCATTTTCCACAATATTTATTGCAATCGTTCAACAAAGCTGAGTTTGAAAACGATGTGCATTTAATAGACCAATTGTGGGATATCCGCGTATTGGTAGCTTCCTTGCTCGAAAAGCTCGACGATACCATTTATGCTGCTTCTTCCGATGCTATGCAAACAGCCAATGAGGTATATACCTATTTGAAAACATCAGCTAAGAAAGACGCTTCGGTAAAAGCATTGGTAGACGAAATGGGAAAACGTTACGGCAAGAAAAAAGCTAAAAACGGACTTACCGATAAGTAATGCTATGGTAAAAAAAGGACAAAACGCCAAAAGAAGGCACTTTCTTTTGGCGTTTTTGTGCTTATAACCTTTGCTAAAATCCCATTATATCGGTTAAGCATTTGCACAATTCATTTATTTACTATACTTTTGTATCATCATAAAAACAATTTATGCTACGAAATAATTATCAAGAAGAAACTTTTGACGAAGGTGATATAACGGAATTTTTGGAAGGCGAATGTCATCTCATTTTATACAATGATGATGTCAATACTTTCGACCACGTTATCGATACCTTAGTAAAGGTTTGTCATCACACCTTTGAACAAGCCGAGCAATGCGCTATTATTGTGCATTTCAAAGGAAAATGCGATGTAAAATCAGGGAGTTATACTTTCCTTAAACCGCTCTGCACCGCGCTTCTTAATGCGGGACTCTCAGCCGAAATAGAAGAAGTATAATTTTTTTATCTAAAACTATTTGTTCTTAACTTTTAACTATTCATTAAAATCGTGGAACTAAAATTATCAAAACCTATTTGTTTTTTTGACCTTGAAACTACGGGCATCGATATTACCAAAGACCGCATTGTTGAAATATCTATCTTGAAAGTCTACCCCAATGGCAATAAGGAAAGCAAAACGTGGCTTGTAAACCCTACTATTCCTATCCCCAAAGCTGCCTCAGATGTGCACGGCATTACCGATGAGCGCGTTGTGGGTGAGCCTACTTTTAAAGAGCTTGCCAAGCAAATTCATAATATGATAAAAGATTCCGACCTTGCTGGCTACAATTCCGACCGCTTTGATATTCCTTTGCTTGCCGAAGAAATGTTGCGTGCCGAAGTAGATTTTGATTTGGGAAACCGCGTATCGGTAGATGTACAAACTATTTTTCACAAAATGGAACAGCGCACCCTCTCGGCAGCCTATAAATTCTATTGTGGTAAAGACCTTATTGGTGCGCATACGGCTTCGGCAGATACCAATGCCACTTATGAAATCCTCAAAGCCCAGCTCGACCGTTATGACAACTTAGAGAACAACATCAAAAAGCTCAGCGAGTTTACTTATCGCAAACAAATAGCCGACTTTGCTGGTTTTATTGGTTATAATGACAAAGGCGAAGAAATCTTTACCTTTGGGAAACACAAAGGCAAACGTGTAGAAGATATTTTTGACGAAGAACCAGGATATTTTGGTTGGCTTCTCGGTGCCGACTTCCCGTTGTATACCAAAAAAATCCTTACGGCTATCAAACTCCGCAAATTATCGGCTACTATTAAATAGATTTTTGAAAATCCTCTTTTGTTCTTTGCTATGGAAACAAACATCGACTTAGAAGAAGAAAACAAAGCCATTGCGCGCGAGTATAAAGAACTCTTGCGTATCAGCTATCAAACCCTTAGCGATGAAGATAAAAAGCTCATTCGCTTAGCGTTTGACACCGCTGTTGATGCGCACAAAGACCAACGCCGAAAAAGTGGGGAACCTTACATTTTTCACCCTATTGCCGTAGCTAAAATTGTCGCTTCGCAAATAGGATTAGACGCTGTAGCCATTGCGTCGGCTTTGTTACACGATGTAGTAGAAGATACCGACTATACGATTGAAGATATAGAACGGCTTTTTGGTAACACTGTAGCACATATTGTGGAAGGACTTACCAAAATTTCGAGTATGAGCCGTGAAAATGACATCTCTTTACAAGCCGAGAACTTCCGAAAGCTCCTCCTCACGATGAACGACGATGTGCGTGTGATTCTCATCAAAATTGCTGACAGACTCCACAATATGCAAACGATGGATTCGATGGCAGAATACAAACAAGCCAAAATAGCTTCGGAAACACTTTATATTTATGCACCTATTGCTCACCGCATTGGCTTGTATAACATCAAAACAGAATTAGAAGACCTCGCCCTTAAATACACTGACCCCGAGCGCTACAATAGTATCCTAAACAAAATGGAGGAATCCAAAGAAGAACAACAGGAATACATTGAGGTGTTTACCAAAATCGTAGAAACCTCTTTGACGCAACAAAAAATTGATTATTCCATCAAAGGGCGACCCAAATCAATCTATTCTATTTACAGAAAAATGGAATCACAAGGCGTGAGTTTTGAAGAAGTTTACGATAAATTTGCGATTCGTATCATCTATAAAAGTGAACCAGCCGAAGAAAAGTTTTTGGCTTGGAAAATATACTCTATTGTTACCGACCACTTCCGTCCCAATCCCACCCGATTGCGCGATTGGATTTCCTCACCCAAATCTACAGGTTACGAAGCCTTACACATTACCGTAATGGGTCCAAAAGGCAAATGGGTAGAGGTGCAAATACGCAGCGAACGTATGCACGAAATCGCCGAAAAAGGTTATGCAGCCCATTTTAAGTATAAACACGGCGACCAAAAAGAAGAAGGCATCGAAATGTGGCTTAATAGGTTGCAAGAAATCTTTGAAAACAGCGAGGCAAATGCGGTGGACTTTGTAGAAGACTTTAAACTCAACTTGTATTCCAAAGAGATTTTTGTCTTTACCCCTAATGGCGAGATAAAATCCCTCCCAAAAGGCGCAACACCCTTAGATTTTGCTTTTTATATCCATACAGGAGTGGGCTTAAAAACGCGGGGAGCTAAAGTAAACAATAAATTAGTGCCCTTAAACTATGTGTTAAAGAGTGGCGAAACGGTGGAAATCATCACTGCCGAAAATGTAAAACCTACTAAAAACTGGCTCAACTATGCTACCACAGCCAAAGCTCGTAGTAAGATAAAAAATGCTTTAAAAGAAGAGACAAAAACCGTTGCCGCCGAAGGAAAAGAGATTTTAGTACGAAAATTAAAACAATTGAAGATTACTCTCAACGAAGAAGTGATGAATGAGATGGTGAGTTACTTTAAAACAAAGACGAGCTTAGATATTTACTATCAAGCAGGCACGGGAGAAATCAGCAACCAAATGCTGAAAGACTTTGTATCGCATCGCACGTCTTTCTTTGGCTTATTCAAAAATAAAGCAGTAAAAAAACCTACCGACGAACCCATTTATTTGCCCAACGTTCACTATGATAGCATTGTGTTTGGCAAAGAAGAAGAATCGTTAGACTATACTTTTTCAAAATGTTGCAATCCTATCCCTGGTGATCCCATTTTTGGGTTCGTTACTATCAACGAAGGGGTGAAAGTACACAAAAAAACTTGCCCGAATGCTATTTCGATGCAATCGAATTACGCTTATCGTATCATTCAAGCCAAATGGGTAAAATCTGATGAAAGAGATTTCAAAGTGAGTCTTAAAATTAGTGGTATTGACCGCGATGGACTCATCAGCGATATCTCAAAAGTGATTTTGGATAGCAAATTTGTAAAACTTACCAACATTAATATTGATACCGAAGGTAATGTATTCAGCGGGAAAGTCTCTATTTCTATCAACAATAATGCTACTTTAAAGAAATTGATGCAAGATATTAAGAACATTAAAGGAGTAGATAAAGTAAACAGACTCTAATATGCGAAAATTAGCAAATAGTGAGCTCAATAGGTTGGATATTGAGCAATTTAAGAAGGCAGAAAAGTCACCTTTAATAGTAATTTTGGATAATGTGAGAAGTTTGAACAATATAGGTTCTGTTTTTCGCACTTGCGATGCTTTTTTAATTGAAAAGATATACCTCTGTGGGATTACCGCCACTCCCCCAAACAAAGAGATTCACAAAACAGCTTTGGGTGCGACTGATAGTGTGGCGTGGGAATATGTAGAAAATACACTTTCGGCAGTAGAAAAGCTAAAAGAGCAAGGTGTTTATATTATTAGCATTGAGCAAGCTGAAAATTCCACAATGCTGAATGATTTTCAGCCTAACGGAAAGCAAAAATATGCTATTATCTTTGGCAACGAGGTAAAAGGAGTGGAACAAGAAGTGGTTTCAGCTTCTGATGAGGTGATAGAAATCCCACAGTATGGTACTAAACATTCTCTGAATATTTCGGTAAGTGCAGGAATTGCTATTTGGGAGTTAGCAATGAAGCTCAGGAAGCATACAATGTTATAAAAATAGAAATGATAAACAAAAAGCCTGATAACATATTGTTATCAGGCTTTTTTTGTAGAGCGGGAGACGAGGTTCGAACTCGCGACATTCAGCTTGGAAGGCTGACGCTCTACCAACTGAGCTACTCCCGCAATTACAATGATATAAATGATTTTTCGAGTGCAAATATACGGGCATTTGCTATTATATTCCAAATTTTTTAAAACTTTTTTATTGTATTTTCTGTAAATAAAAAAGTAAAGACTTATAAATCAGTGATTATTTTTCTCATTACTTTTCTTCTGAAAAAGATAAAGACAAACGAATGAAGATAAAATTTTACGTAAGGTTTTTAAATGTATATTTATACTGATTTTTATCTTTATTTATAAGTAGCTAAACTTTCTAAAAGTAGCGAAACAAGTTCTTTATGACTGATTTTCATTGTGGAACTTGCAATACTGATAGGAGCTCCATAGATTTTCTTTTTGCTGGTAAAATTTTTAAGGCTACCATTTTATTTCTCAATGGTTTTCTTGTTTAAATATTTTTCTTTTATATATTTGCTGACTTTGTGATAATAGAATGAAAGAATTAAAATACCTATCACAAAGGCAATAGCACCTATCACAGCTTGGGTAGGGTTTAAGCTTTTATGAAGATAATAATCTAAGTTGAAATATGGAATAAAGTGATAGAGCGCAATACTGTGAATGATGTAAATAGAAAGGGTGTTTTGTCCTATACGTTGTAAAAAATGAGCAGTAAGTACATTTCGTAAGATTACAAATACAGCAAATGTCCAAAGAGTATCACCCATTCTCAAAAAAAGAAAGCCATTGCGTGCTAGACTTTCAAAGTGTTCCCACCCTGTAATGCTATATAAGAAGTGAAATGTGTGATATTGGAAGTGAAAAATGGCTCCGATGCCAATAAGTAGTAGTGTATATACTGTATATAAGTGTTTGGTGTTTCTGTAATAGTAAAATAGCGATCCCATAAAGCCTCCTAAGGTTACAAAGCCTAACCACGGAAAAATGGTAAAGAAAGTACCGTATTTCGGAGTAAAGTAATTGGCTACTACTTGGGGTAACCAAGAATATTCATACTGGTTATAGGTCTCGTTGAAGGTGAAAAGTAGTAAAGTAATGCCGATGAGCATTGTAGGAAGGAAATGCCTCACGTGATTTCGAGCTAATAAGTAGAGTCCCACCATTATGATGAGGGCTAACCCTATACAATGCAAAATATCTACGAAATAGATGCTTTTCCGCAAAATACACGCCACTGCTATAAGCATTAATCCGCGTTTTGCTCCTTTCTTCACACGTGGGTTCTTGAGTCCTACACCACTGCGTTCGCCTTCTCGAATGAGCAAATAGGTAAAGATAAAGCCTGAAATGGTAAGGAATACAGGTGCGGTAATACCTGTGAAATAATGCCAAATATGATAGTAAGGGTTACTTTCGTCACAGTATGGTTCAGCAAGTAAAGCGGTGATAAAATGCCCTTGTAACATCATACAGATGGCATAAGCGCGTATTACATCGATAAATATCAGTCGTTGTTTCATTATATTTTTATAGTCTATTATCTATGGTCTATTTTTCCTTTTGTAGTGGGGGTGGTTCTTATTTCTACATATAATACTAAGTATCTTAAAGCGCATTTCTATTTAGGTAACAGACAAAATGTAGTGCAAAGGTATAACAAATTTCCCATATCCCAAAATAAAAACATTGGCAAAGCACCTCGCTCTGCCAATGTTTTTATAATGTATTACTTATTGTCTTATTTGTTCAAATCTTCCAATACTTTCACAGCTTCATCTATATACACATCTTTTTCAAGACTTTCGTGCCAACGATCACGACGTAATTTCAAGTCTTCACTGTTTTTTATTTTAGCCTCATCAGAAGCTACTGAAGTGAATTTCAAGTTAGATTTGTAATCGTTAATTGCTTTGAACTTTTTAGATTGTTCTTCGTTTTTCTCAATTACTTTTTTGTAAGCCTCGTAGTTGAGAGGGAAAACGTTGTCTTTCTGTTGTTGTTTTATCCATCGAGCGTTTTCGTCAATCAGCTTTAAGTATTGGTTTTCACTGATGCGTTTTTTGCTGTTTTCTATAGCCTTATCAAAGTTGGCATTGTTAGTCCAAGGAGTGTACTTAGCAGGCTCTATTTTATCCCAAGGCATAGCGTTGGGCATATCGCGTTCGCCTATGTCAATATATTTGTATTTATCAGGCACTACGATATCGCTTTCTACACCTTTTAGCTGGGTAGACCCTCCGTTGATACGATAGAACTTCTGAATCGTAATTTTTATAGCACCAAGGTCGCCGTAATTGTTTTGGCGCAAGAAACTATTAAGGTCTACAAAACTTTGTACAGTACCTTTACCAAAGGTTTGTTTACCGCCTATGATGATAGCGCGTTTGTAGTCTTGCATAGCCGCTGCCAAAATCTCTGAGGCTGATGCCGAAAGCTCATTGGTAAGAATTACCAGCGAACCGTCCCATTGTGTTTTAGGGTCGTTGTCAGAGAGTACATCACGACTTCCGCGTGACGATTTTACCTGTACGATAGGCCCCTTAGGAATAAATAAACCTCCTATATCCACTACTGTTTTTAAGGAGCCTCCTCCATTGGTACGTAAATCTACAATAAGCCCGTCTATATTCTCTTTCTTGAGCTTTTCTATTTCAAGAGCCACATCAGTTGCAGCATTGCGTTGGTTTACATCTTCAAAATCGATATAGAATTTAGGTAAGTTGATAAGTCCATAGCGTTTACCATTAGCAGTTATCACTGCCGATTTGGCATAAGTTTCTTCAATCTCTACCACATCGCGAATAATAGACACTACTTCTATTGTGCCGTCTACGCGTTTTACGGTAAGGCGTACTTCAGTGCCCTTAGGCCCTTTAATAAGTTTTACCGCATCGTCTAAACGCATTCCTACTACATCTACGGGTTCACCGGCTCCCTGTGCTACTTTTAGGATTTGGTCGCCTACTTCAAGGAGTTTACCTTTCCATACTGGCCCTCCCAAAATCACATTGGTAATAGCAATTCCATCAGTTTTCTTTTGTAATTGTGCCCCTATACCTTCAAACTTACCCGACATATCTCGGTCGAAACCTTCTTTGATGTCTGGTGCCATATAGTTGGAGTGGGGGTCGAAAGTCTCAGTAATAGCGTTCACAAACATACTGAACCACTCTTCACGAGTGATGTCGTTGTACATACTGAACATATCAGCCAATGTCTTTTGGGTAGCTTCTATCGATTCTTTTTTGAGTACCTCATTGGTTTTAGGCTGATATTTAGCGTCCTTTTCTTTCTTGCTCGCTTCTTCCTTTTGTTTAGTGATATAAGTAGAAAGCGTAGTGAAAATAATTACTTGTTTCCAGCGGTTTTGTAACTCAGCTTTGTTCTTTACAAAAGGCAACTTCTCATAGTCGGTATTAATCGTTTCATTGGTATTCAGGTTGATAGGTTTAGCAAAGATAGCTTTGGTAATTGCTTCTGCTTCTTTCATACGTTGTTTGAGGCGTTCGTAAGAAAGGTTGAAGAACGCAATTTCTCCGTTTTTCAAATCGTCGTCCAAACGGTTTTCGTACTTTTTAAACTCGTTGATATCCGATTGTAGAAAATAACGCTTCTGCCCATCAATATTATTCAAATAACTGTCAAATACTTTCTTAGAGAAAGCATCGTCCATTTTTATCGGACTAAAATGCGCGTTTTCCAGTACGTGTTGTACAATGTCCAAAAGTACTCTATCCTTGTCTTTATCTGGATTGTCAAATTTCTTACTTGTAAAACTACAAGACGCAAATGAAATAAATAATAAAAATAATACTGCTGAAATATTTTTCATTCTAAAATTGTTTTTTAATAATTTAGCTAACTTTCAATTCTTAGCTCTTAGCTTTATCAAATTCTGTGCCTTTCTCTTGTTGGGCTGATAATTTTTACATTTTGGAAAACAATAGCCCCTCGTATGACCCCTGCAATAGTGTCGTGTAAAGCTTTGATGATTTGCATTTTTAGTTCGTTTTTGTGATATACCAAGCTGATTTCGCGCGCAGGGTAAGGCTCAGCAAAATAGTGAATGCGTTTCTTTTCTTCCTCTTTCAGTTCCAAAGAGTGTAAATATGGTAACAAAGTCATTCCTAAGCCTTCGTTAGCCAAGCGCACCAAAGTTTCAAAACTACCGCTTTTTAGTTGGAAGTGCTCTTTTGAGTCTATCACATCTTGGTTGCAGATATTCAGTACACTGTCCTTAAAACAATGTCCGTCTTCAAGCATCAATATATCGTTGATATCCAAATCCTCAGAATAGATAGTCTTAGAGTTTTGCAAACGGTGATTTTGTGGAATATAAGCCACAAAAGGCTCATAGTATAACGGTCTTTCTACTATCGACGGATTGTGCAGAGGGGTTGCCAAAATCCCTGCATCATAACTCCCGTCCTCTATCTTTTTCAAGATGTTTTCAGTTGTTTGCTCCTCAATTATTAGACATACCTTAGGGTATTTATTGATGAAATTAGCAAGAAACATAGGTAGTAGAGTAGGGGAGACGGTAGGGATAATCCCCACGCGAAACTCACCTCCTATATATCCCTTTTGTTGTGCCACTATATCGTTCATTCTCCCCGCTTCATTTACGATTACTTGGGCTTGCTTAACGATTTGTTCTCCTATTTCAGTAACCTGTAAAGGCTTTTTGCTCCTGTCAAAAATAGTAACCCCCAACTCTTCCTCCAATTTCTGCACTTGCATACTCAAGGTAGGCTGGGTAACAAAACTGTGTTCAGCAGCGGTAGTAAAGTTCTTGTACTTCGCCACAGCCAACACATATTGGTATTGAGTAATGGTCATAATTTGCGTTTATTTCAAGTGTGGCAATACTTCTTTTCCTATTTCTTCAAGCACTTCACTTGCAGGGCGAGAGCAGTATTTTAGTACGAGCATAATATGGTTAACCCCTATTTTCCCGAGTTCTAAGAACATATCCAATAAATAGTTACGTCCTAAACGGAAACCTAAGTCCATTTTCTCTGGTTCAAAATCAGGGTCATCTTTTAGGTCAATATACACAGGTTGAATATAAGGTTTAGAGGGTTCTCCTTCTTGTTTAAGAGCTTTGTGCCAGTCTTGTATTACCTTCTTTGTGAAAGCAAAATCTCTTGGATAGTAAATCCACCCGTCCGAGTTTTTCGCAATCCATTCTAAATTCACCCCTCCTATGTGCCCTGTAGCATACATTGGTATATTTTTATTCAAAGGCTTAGGCACTACATCACCCATTTTTTCCATTAGGGTACCATACTCATTGTTGTAGGTAGGGAACTCTTTGCTCCACAAGTCGCGTAACATAGCCATATGCTCCAAAACACGAGTACTCCGTGATTCATAAAGTTCATTAAAAGCAGGATATTCTACAGGTCGGTCACCAGAAGCAACTCCCATCATAAAACGCTTCGGGAACAGCACGTCAAGACTCGCCGAAGCCTTCGCTACGTGTAAAGGGTGACGCAGTGGTAGTATTACACTCGCAAAGCCAAACTTAATACTTTGGGTAAGAGTAGCAATGTGTGCCAAATATATCCACGGGTCAAACATTTGTCCTACTTCGTTAAAATCAGGAGTGTAGAGGGGAATGTCACGCACCCACACAGCATTAAAGCCTAACATTTCAGCTCGCTGAATGAGTTGTACTTGGTTTTCCATTTTAGGAATAGCCCCTTCGTATGCTTCAATAGGTAGTAGTAAACCAATAGATAATTTGTGTGCGTCTATCATAATGATGAGTTTGTTTAGAACGGCAAAAATAAGAAAAAATAATGTATAAATTCACTAATATCGAAAATCTTTTTTGCTCATATATAATATCTATTGATTTTCAGTAATATATATCCTTTTTTACAAATCTCTAATCACCCTTTCTTTATCCTTTCAAAACCAACTTTCCTACCTTCATTCTTTATTTGCCCGTGCGGTTTACCCCCTCTTTCCAAAACGAACTCTGCCAAAGTTTCAAATTTTAGTAAAGTTGAAATCTACTAATCACCCTCTTTTTATCTCTATCTTAGCTTTAACTTACCCCCACTTTTCCTTCGTCA